>CAYZZD010000081.1:0-3456 GCA_964482675.1 uncultured Candidatus Saccharibacteria bacterium | reverse complement strand
TTAACCAGTCGCATGCGCGAACAAAACATGCTCGAGAATATTGGTGGACATACATATCTCATAGAACTTACCGAATCAACGCCAGCTTCCATCCACATCCCCTACTACGCTGAACAAGTTTCAAAAAAATCAACACTGCGCAAATTAATCGAAAGTGGAGATTTTTTGGCACAGCTGGGATTCGAAGAACATCGGGATTTGCACGAGGTTCTTGAAGAAGCTGAAAAACGTATCTATGCGGTAACCAACAATGCATATCATAGCGACAAGTTCGTCATGATGAAGGAACTCCTTCCTGACACCGTCGAACGCGTTGAAAAACTTTCCGCAGAGCCAGGTATGATCCGCGGCGTACCAACCGGTTTCGTCGAGCTTGATAATAAACTCGCAGGACTTCAAAAATCAGATCTGATCATTCTTGCTGCTCGCCCGTCGATGGGTAAGACATCGCTCGCACTTGATATCGCGCGCAAAGTTGCGGTCGAGGGAAATATCCCCGTAGGTTTCTTCTCGCTCGAAATGAGCACGCAGCAACTAGTTGATCGCATGGTTGCAGCACAGTCACGCGTTGATTTATGGAAGCTTCGAACTGGTAAAGGATTACACGATGCTGACTTCGAACAAATCAAAGACGCAGTCGACATCATGAGTCGTGCACCGATTTATATCAACGACGAAGCAGGTATGAACATTCTTGCAATGAAATCTTCTGCACGAAAGTTAAAGGCAAAATACGGCTTAGGCCTTATTGTCATCGACTACTTGCAGCTCATTACGACAATTAAAAACTATGACTCGATGGTAAATCAGGTGAGCGAGATTTCGCGCAGCCTTAAAAGTTTGGCCCGCGAACTTGATGTACCGGTGTTGGCACTATCTCAGCTCTCACGTGCCGTAGAGGCTCGTGGTGGCAAGCCTCGCCTTTCTGACCTTCGCGATTCAGGAGCAATCGAACAGGACGCAGACGTAGTTATGTTTATTCACCGCGAAGACAAGTATAATGAAGCGTCCGATCGCCCCAATATTGCCGAAATTCTTATCGAAAAACACCGCAACGGTGCGACCGGCAAAATTGAATTATACTTTGATCAAGAAAAAGCATCGTTCTTATCACTTGAACGTGGCGCTTATGACGCCCCTGCCGAAGAGTCTGCCCCTCAATCGTACACCTCGCTTGATAGTTTCTAAGTTCTAGAAGTCATCCATCAGACCTTTCCAAAAAGCTCGCCACAGGGGCTAGGCCCCGAGGTGGACGAAATTTGCGAGCCACGCAAATATTCGGGTTTTTTGGAAGGTCTGATAAAATTGGTACTTGTACCTAAAGCACTATTAGCTTTAAAATGACACCAGACTTATTTTCAGGTACAATCCCCCTATCATATGGACCCTAAGGAGAAATTAGCTCAAGTATTTGAACGTTTTCCCGGCATTGGCAAACGCCAAGCACGGCGTTTTGTCGATTACATGCTTCGTGTTTCTGATAACACGGTAAACGATTTTGTTGTAAAAATTAACGATGCTCGATCGCACACACGTCAATGTCGTGAATCATGGGCAATGTACACCATGAGCGATGGCGAAAAAGATCTAGGTTTATCGCCAGTAGCAAAAAATCCCAATCGGGACCGTGCTATCATTATGCTCGTCGAAACTGACCACGATATGAATGCAATCGAAAACAGCAAGTCGTATCGCGGCCAATATTATCTCATTGGCGAATTGCTACCATTGGTTGTAGACCACTTTGACGAGCACCCACGATCGGCGCACTTGCGAGAGCGCATTAAAAAAGGCATCACCGCTGATAATCTAAAAGAAATAATCTTTGCGTTGCCGTTAACCACCGAAGGTGAACACACCAAGCTTGCGATCGAAAACTTTATAAGTCCTATTACAACCGAAGCATCAGTAACATTGTCAGCCCTTGCGCGCGGTCTTTCAACAGGATCAGAGATCGAATACACCGACGCTGCCACGCTTGAGTCAGCAATCAAAGGACGAAAGTAATTATTTTAGTGTGATCGAAAAATGCGCTGATATTTTTTCTTGAGGTAGAACCATACGAGGATTATCATCAAACCCGCCAATATCGCGCATCATAGGTTCGATACATACATAGCTACTGCCTGGTGCCGACCAGATCCAGATTTTTTTATATTCGGCAGAGATTTCCATATGGAGCATTCCAAGACTTGGAATCTTGATGTCGAGTATTCCTGGATTATCAATTACCGTAGTGTCCCCATTATTCCAAAGTTCAAAGTGGGTTTCTATTAGCGCTCCATCAGAATTATAAAATTGCACATTTCTTTTTTCGGCATCGGGTACTGGAAAATACGGATGCAGTCCCATAGCAACCGGCAGTGATTTTTGCAACTCATGGTTCGTAACTGTTTGAATAAACGTACCAGTATCAGGGCTTTCAAACCGCGCGGCCAGAGTGAGCACAAAATCGTACGGGTATATTTTTTTAGTTTCGTCATTTGCAACCAATGTTTGAACAAAACCCATTTCGGTCTTTTCGAAATTCCAATTTGACGAATCGCGAGCAAAGCCATGTCGTGGCAATGTTTCAGATACGCCAGCATTTGGAAACAGTATCGGTATTCCGCCCCGAATTGGTGCACCTTGCACAATCGAAGCTGGATCAAAATACAACACTTCTTTGCCATTAAGTATTAGCGAAATAACGATTCCGCCCCGAAAAGGGCAACAAGTAATACCACTATCGTGGTTCGTATCAAATCGTTCAATTACAAGATCTCCTGTTGATAGCATGTTTCGCAATACACCGTTTCTGCCTGATCGGGTGCATATGAGGTTTTAATATCATGAGCGCATTTCGCACACTGACGATCGAACAACTGCGGCTTTGGCGAACGGATAAATCGCGCCTCGTGCCTGCATTTAGGGCATTGGTGCGGCAAAGGAATATGCATGCGACGATAGTGACCCAATTCGGTCTCAACGATACGATAAGCCTTGCCGCAAAGATCACACCCGATAACCTCTTGCATAATATCATCAGCCACTTCAGCGATTGTAGGAGGCAGGTCTTTTGCCGATTTGGTTATTGTATACTCATTAGCAATTTCTTCGTGCCATCGATATCCGGCAGCCAAAGCCTCTTCTTTAGTTTTAGGGAAAAATTGATGTGCAAGGCTTTCGTTGTAGGCAAAAGCCGCAAGACCAACAGGTAAAAAGTCGCCATACTTCCATGTGCGTCCCTGTTCATCAACATAAGGATTCCTCTCCATATCTTCCATGATCCGGGCTCGGAGTGTTTCGTATTCATCTTTCGAATAAACTTTATTTAAAATTGCATACGATTTACGTTTTAAATTTACACAACCAAAGTTGTATTTGGGTGAAATGGCATATATCGAGTATTCGGTATCAAGAGCATCCGGCCAGCATTCGCTACTGAATTTTACATTACTAGATCCTTCACCTACG
>CAYZZD010000080.1:0-3514 GCA_964482675.1 uncultured Candidatus Saccharibacteria bacterium | reverse complement strand
GAGGGCATTTCGAGAAACCATAGTGGGTTCACCTGGATTTGTAACAATTTCTGACATGTCTTCTGGTTTTTGGGTTAAACAAATTTAAAAAAATAATACGCTTTTTATAGCGTATTGTCAATAGTGTTTTATTTATACAAGCTGGTGTGCTTATGCCGAAGTAAGGCAAAAATTGCGCTTTGCAAATACGTACTTGTCCGGTCAACCAGATTATCAGTCAAAAGGCCAATGATACTTCCCTGCTGTTTCGAGTTTGTAACTCCAAATAACTTATCTGCCGCGGGACCAAGCTCCATACCATTGTGACGAATATCATGCGCGATGGGTTTAGGAATCTCGAATGATGCAGCCTTTGCGCGCCCGACGGTTCCGTCTTTTGATTCGATGACGATATAGCTTGTTTCGAACATATGCTCGATCGTATCAATAACACCGCTTTCTTGCGCTACCCAAAAATCAGCATCGGGATATTTTTTACGGCATTCGGAGATACGGTTATAAGCACCCCGTAATGTCTCTTCGTCACTTTTAGGTTGATCGGATACTCCTGAAGCGGCTTTATAGCCGATAAACGAAAATGCCTCTCCAGGGAAAACCTGTTCGAAGGCTTGACGTGCGACTTCTATCTTTACAGGATTTTCTGATGCTACAATAACCGTCTGCATACCTATTGGTTTGAATACTGTTCAAGTTCTCCCAATAATTGGAACTCAACATTTGCTTCTTTAAAAATCTCTTTCGTGCGAGCACCAGCGTGATAATCCTTTTTCGCCACAACACGAACAATGCCTGCATTGATGATCATCTTTGCGCAGGCATAACACGGAGTCATATTGCAATACAAAGTCGAACCTTCAAGCGCAATACCGACACGCGCAGCGTGCACGATAGCATTTTGTTCGGCATGGGTCGTACGAATACAATGTTTTGATTCGGTGCCGTCTTCAAGCACTACGGTGGACATTTCATGCCCAACTTCGTCGCAGTGAGCCAAGCCAGCAGGGGCACCAACGTAACCTGTTGCCAAGATACGCTTGTCTTTTACGATGACACTGCCCGATCGGCCGCGATCGCATGTTGCGCGCGTGCCCACCACATCCATGATAGCGATAAAGTATTCATCCCAACTTGGGCGTTTATGTACATCGTTCATATGCACATCCTACCTTTTGACAATAGAAAAATCAAACAATTAACACCAAAACTAACCTGAACAAAAAGAAAAACCCGTACGGTACGCGTTCCATACGAGTTCTTCTTTTTTGATTTCGTGAAACTTAGCGAGGGGTGTTTCGCTTCGTCTTGCGACGAGAAACGATTGCCCAATTGCTGTATTTCTTTGGTGTTCGGGTTTTGACACCGTACGCTTGCTTTCCATGTCGAGTCTTTGGACCTTTACGAAGTCCGATTCCTTGACGACCTTCACCTCCACCGTGTGGGTGGTCTACCGGGTTCATTGCTGAACCACGAACGGTAGGACGGATACCACGATAGCGGTTTTTACCGGCCTTACCAAGGTTGATCAAGTGGTGATCGGGATTCGAGACGGTTCCAATAGTTGCCCAGCATGAATCCATGACCATACGCACTTCACCTGAAGGAAGCTTCAATGAAGTCTTCCCTTCGTTGTGTGCGGCGACTTGAATGAAAGTACCAGCCGAGCGACCCAATTTTGCACCGCCGTTTGGCTTAAGTTCAACGTTGTATACGAAGGTACCAACAGGAATATTTTTCAATATCGCGCGGTTGCCTGGGTTCAACGGAACTTCTGGTGCAATCATAACTGTGCTGCCCACCTGTACCGTCTGAGGCAAAAGCATGTAGCGTCGTTCACCATCTTTAAATACCACCAAAGCAATCAGACCGCTTCGGTTTGGATCGTACTCGATAGTTTCAACTCGCGCGCTTTGGCCCGCTTTGTCAAACATTTTAAAGTCGACCATACGATACAGGCGCTTGTTACCACCTCCCTTATGAGGAACAGTGATGCGGCCGCGGTTATTGCGTCCCATGTCGCGCTTACGACCGTAAGTCAATGCCTTATGCGGCTCTGATGCAGTGATTAGGTCCTTATAAGAAAGGACGGTCATGCCTCGGCGTGATGCTGATGTTGGTTTATACTTTTTCATACCGATTATGCGAAGTTAATGACGTCCCCTTCTTTAAGGTATACCATGGCCTTTTTCATGCCCTTGGCTTTGCCCGCTCGACCGCGCACAACGACTGCCCGAGGCTTGATCGTTTGCGTTGTTACTTTTATTGGGGAAACTTTAAATAATGCTTCAATTGCCTTCTTGATCTCGTTTTTGGTCGCATCTTTCGCAACTTCGAACGTGTAGACGCGCAGTGCATTTTGCATTACCGCCTTTTCTGTAAAGCGAGGGCGGATCAGCAGTGCGTTATAACGCGCAAGTGCGGCAGGTGCTGTCGTGGTTGTTTTTTTCGTTGCCATAATTACGCGTTAAGACCTGGACGGGTAAGCAATTCTTTTGCTACCGCCTCAGGGCCGACTACTACTAAGTATCGATGATTGACCAAATCAAGGACATTCAATTCTTTTGCATTTGTAGCATGTGCCATTGCAAGGTTACGAAACGCACGAGTGCGTGCAGCCATAGGCTCGGCGAAGCATACTAATGCATTGGTTTTTTTCGGAGTCATGATGGTCTCGAATCCTTTGACCGTCGAAAGTCCTGTTAGGGCTGCAAACGCCTCTTTGGTTTTTGCATCCTTGAGATCGATCGAATCAACGAACAAGATTTTTCCATCACGGTACAATTCTGAAAGCACTGTTACCAATGCTTTTGATCGTACCTTCTTGTTGATCTTGCGGCTGTAATCCTTATCAGCATTTGGACCATGAGTTACACCTCCACCTACCCAGATCGGTGATCGAGTAGAGCCGTGTCGTGCGCGTCCGGTTCCCTTTTGGCGCCATGGCTTTTTACCACCACCGCGTACGTCTCCACGTCCGCGAGCGTCGGCAGTGCCGGCACGCTGATTGGATTGCATCGAAGTGACTACCTGGTGCACAAGATCAGCATTCCACTTTTGACCAAACAATGTTTCGGGCAAATCGACAGATCCTGCTTTCGTTCCTTTTACCGAATATACGTCAGTTTTCATATCGTTTATTGTGCGGTGATCTCGAGCACCGTTCCGCGACGACCTGGAACTGCTCCTTTGATAATCATAAGGTTCTCCTTAGGGTCAAGCGTAAGGACTGAAAGGTTCTTAACCGTAATACGATCAGAACCCATACGTCCTGCCATGCGCATACCCTTGGCAACGCGCCCTCCGGCACGTCCACCACCTCCGCCGATCGAACCCGCTTCGCGTTCAGAGTGCTTCTGACCGTGAGTACGAGGACCTCCATGGAAGCCGTGGCGTTTAACCACACCCTGAAAACCTTTACCTTTCGAAACCCCTGTCACTTGTACAGTGTCTCCAACGGCAAATGATTCAAGGCTGATCGTGTCACCTTTTTTAGCTGCATCGGCAATATCTGACGGAA
>CAYZZD010000079.1:0-3534 GCA_964482675.1 uncultured Candidatus Saccharibacteria bacterium | reverse complement strand
AAGCTGCGAAAAATCATAAGAAATAATTTATATGCATTACACGCTCTGTATTCCTGTACGCAATAATCAGATTTTGCTGGGAAAAAAGACGAGCGGATTTTTGGAAGGAAAGTATAATGGTTTCGGCGGAAAGATCGAACCAGGTGAAAGCGTGTATAATTCTGCTGTGCGTGAATTACAAGAAGAATGCGATATCATGCCGACCAGCATGGACCATGTTGGTGTCATTTATTTTGATTCGCCCAATTATCTTGAAACAGGCATTATGCATGTCTTTAAGGTAACCGCATGGGAAGGTATCCCTAAACAAATCGAAAAAATGATCCCACAGTGGTTTGATAATGACAAGATCCCCTACGACCAAATGTGCACCGATGATCCATTTTGGTTTCCGTTGTTTTTAGAAGGCAAAACGTTTGAAGCAAAATTTAAGTTTGGTGAAGATATGATAGTGCTTGAACATGAAGTTATTGAAAAGGATTTAAGTGACATCCGTATCCACAGCTCAATTATCCCGCATGAATGATATTCAACTTATTTGTTTCGATTTGGACAAAACGCTTATTGATCAAAGCAGCTGGTATAAGCTTAACCTTGCCTTAGGTATCACGCACGAACAAGACCAGGCGATGGTTGACGCGTATTTGCGTAACGAATTCAACTACGTCGAATGGACTAAGAAGATTCTGCAATTCTATAAAAAAAGTGACAAGGCAAATCGCACCGACATGCGAGCCATTTTATCTGATTACCAGTTTGTGCCGGGTGCAGTTGAGACTGTCACGTATTTACAGGCAAAAGGGTATAAGGTTGCGCTTATCTCGGGTTCGGTAGATATGATGGTAAATTTAGCTGCTAGTGATTTGAATGTTGACTTTGCCGAAGCGTGCAATACCTTGGTGTTTGACGAAGCGGGAAGGCTTACTGATTTGATCCCATGCGTAAGTGATATCTCAGCAAAACTTGATTATTTGCAAAATATCTGTGACCGGTTGGGCATTGATATAACCCAGTGCGCGTGTGTCGGTGATGGTGACAATGATGTTGCCTTGTCTGATGCAACTGGGCACGGGATCACTTTTACTGATTCCCATATCAAAGATAACGCATGGAAAGTGATCACTGCGCTGCCTGAGCTTAAAGAATTATTCTAATCTTGGTTGAACCTGGCATTACAATAACGCACACTGTTTTTGTTGCCGGACTAGGACTCGAACCTAGATACCCAGGACCAAAACCTGGTGTCCTACCATTAGACGATCCGGCAATACGGTACAAGAATAGCCTTTTTTGCCTATAAATCAAGCCTTTATTAAATCGCACAGCGTGCTATACTCGGCACGCTCAATACGCATACTATGCAAAAAATGATCGCAGTAAAAAATATTTCGTATTCGATCAACGGGCGCCATATCCTTGATGGTGTTTCTTTTCGGTGCACCATAAACGAGCGCATATGTATTTTTGGCGAAAACGGCGCCGGAAAGTCGACATTATTGAAAATTTTATGCGGATTATTGGAAGTCGATGATGGAGTAGTGCAAAACGAAGGGCGAGTGCGTATTAAGTATGTTCCACAGGAATTCGATCGGGCGTATGCAGAAAAGACCATCGAAGAATATATTAAAACTGAAGTCGGCGAGACATTATTTAAAAGAGTCTTTACCATGGGGCGAGATTTTGGATATGACCTAGAGGTTAATAAAGAAAAGACTTGTAAAAGCCTGTCAGGGGGACAACAAAAGATACTGGCTTTAAGTGTCGCGTTTGCTGCGAATCCGGATTTCTTGTTGTTGGACGAGCCTGAAAATCATCTTGATATTGTAAGTCGTATGAATTTGGTTTTGTTGGGCGAAGAATTTAAAGGCGGCATTATTTTTATCTCACATGACCGTCTCGTGATTGATCGCTTGGCGACGAAAGTCGGCGAACTCGCACGGGGCAAGCTCCATGTATCCGAAGGCGGTTATGACGATTACATTGAAATGAAAATGGAGCGATTGGGAGGACTGCAGCGGCAATATGATGCAGAAACAAAACGGATGAAGCAAATCGCTGCATCGTTGGCGATTTTAAAACAAAAAGCTATTCGGGGGAAAGAAACATCAGGATACCACAAGGTACGTGAGGAATTTGAAGCGTTGAAAAAAGCACACAAGCAAAATACCCGCCCGGATGATGCAAAGACAAAAATCAATATTTCGCAGGCTGACCGCAAGTTGCATGATGGCAAATTGATTTGTCGTATGAAGGGCGGGATGTTTAAGTACGAAAGTGCGAAAGCGCGTACATTCAGTGAGGTTAACTTGGAAGTGCGCTCTGGGGACAAGATCGTCTTGCTTGGACGTAATGGTTCAGGAAAGTCGACATTCTTGAAATGCCTGACCGGAGACTTGGAATTGCAGGCAGGAGATATAACCTGGGGAAATGATATCGCATGGGCCTATTTTGACCAACATGCCGCGTTTGACCCAGAGCTTACTCCGATTGAGGTTGTCGGTGTAGCATTGAACTGCTCGGATATGAGCGCACAGGCAGCATTGGGGGCAATGAAATTTGATACCGATCGCATGAAGACTGCTGTGAAGCATCTTTCGGGCGGTGAGCGTATGCGACTTCGCTTTGCGATTGCGTTTGGTAAAAAACCTGACTTTTTAATTTTAGACGAACCAACTAATCACATTGACGAAGTAACGTGGGAAGTGCTTCTACAGGCATGCGTAAATTCGAAAAGTTCAATACTGTTGGTAACGCATGATCATGAGTTCATTGAGGAATTCAATCCAAGTGTATTTTGGCTGATTCATGACCAAAAAGTGCTTGCGCGCCATAAAGACCTCGATGTATTGTTGGATGAGATTCGTACATAAAAATGCTATACTAGCATCATGATCTATATATACACTTTAATACCTTTAATAGTTCTTGATGCGATCTGGCTTACCTTGATGGGCAGCCATTATCGCACATGGCTTTCACAGGTGTTTGCGCCTAGCGTGTCTGTTATTCCTATTATTATCTTTTATCCATTGTATGCTTTGGGTATCGTATTTCTTGTTTTGCGTCCAGCTATGCAATCAGGAGCGCTCTGGTGGCATGTATTGCTGATGGGTATGTTCTTGGGTTTGATCGCTTATGGCGCGTATGACTTGACCAACCAGGCGACGATAAAAGACTGGCCGTGGTATGTAACAGTAATTGATATGGCGTGGGGTGCGGTTGTTACGGGTGCAGCAAGTGGTATTGCTGTGCTTTTATCGCGCTTTGTGAGCTAGTTGTTGTATGCAAGAAATCGAGATTCAAGTACAAGTTGAAAACGTTGATAACTTAAAAAGTTTCTTGACAGAAAACGCTCAATTTATTTCTGAAAAACGGCAAGTAGATGAATATTTTACCCCCGCCCATCGAGACTTCATAGGCGTGCGTCCCATATCAGAGTGGCTCCGGCTGCGTAACGAAGGGGATGAATATTCATTTAATTACAAGCAATGGCATTATGATGATAATGGCCACGGAACCTTTGCTGAAGAGTTT
>CAYZZD010000078.1:0-3540 GCA_964482675.1 uncultured Candidatus Saccharibacteria bacterium | reverse complement strand
ATGCGGTCTTGCGGGTAATTATAGGTACGAATTTTCTCACTACGATCCATGGTGCCAATTTGCTCACTGCGGTTTGCTGAGTGCTTTTTAGCCTCATCCTCATCCTTCATTTGCTGCAATCGCGCCTTAAGGATCTCAAGTGCTTTTTCTTTATTCTGCGCCTGACTACGTTGATTTGCCGAGCGCACCCAAAGCCCCGTAGGCTTATGGATAACACGCACCGCGGTTTCAACCTTGTTCACGTTTTGACCCCCCTTGCCTCCCGCACGGGATGTTTCAAACTCTAAGTCCGACGGATTGATTTCGATCTTAGTTTTTTTATAAAGCGGCAAGATGGCCACTGCGGCAGTAGAGGTATGCACACGGCCCATTTTTTCAGTAACGGGCACTCGCTGCACTCGATGCACCCCAGTTTCGTATTTAAAGGCATCATACACACCCTCACCGGTAAATTGAATCTGTGCTTCTTTGTAACCACCGAGATCATTTTGCGAATCATCCACCACTTGCCATTGCCAACCCATTGTTTCAGCATAGCGCTCATACATTTGTGCTAATTGATAGGCAAAAAGTGCCGCTTCATCTCCACCAGCCCCAGCGCGTACTTCTAACATTATTTCACTTGGCGATTCTAAGTCAGCCTCTTCTTCTTTTTTTATAATTTCATCGATCTGGGCTTCTTGCGTCTTAATCTGTAACTCAAGATCCTTCAATTCCGCTTCGGCAATCTCTTTCATGCCCGCATCAGAATCCATGAGTTCTTTTGTTTCAGCATACTGTGCCAGCAGGCGCTCTAAATCAAGCGCAAGATAATGCGTCTTTTGGTTCTCTTTATATTGGATTATTTTTTCAGAAGAAATCATTATTTTACTTGGACGACAAAGGGCAAGCCCTGCTCGAGCCTGCCCTTCATCTTATATATCGTTACATCGATTTCGATGTTTTTGCTTTCGCAGCGCGATTCTTAAAGCGCTCAGCGCGTCCTGCGGTATCAAGCACCTTGTCGTTTCCAGTATAAAATGGATGCGACGCACTTGAAATTTCTACCTTATACAAAGGATATTCTTTGCCGTCTTCCCAAGTTGCTACTTCTTTGGTTTCGATTGTTGACGAAATCAAAAAACGCATGCCTGATGACATATCTTCGAAGATAACTGGGCGGTATTTCTTTGGATGGATGTCTTTTTTCATACGAAAAGCATACTAGCACAAAAGCTTATAAAATCAAGTCTATGCCATTACGGTAAATACACCTCATTAAGTACTATGATTTCACCATTTTTTACTTCCATATTATATACCACTGATGGTGCCCCTGATCGCCCTAATTGCCCTGTTCGTCCAAAGACAAAACCGCCGGTATATGGTTTCAGTGTAGGTAAATAAGAATTAATTTCCATAAAATCATTAAAGTCACTATATGCCATAGCCACATCAAAATGAGTTGCAACTTTAAAAGTTCGCAATTGCATATTGGTATTCTGATAGAAGCCAATAGTATCGTCAGGATTGTCATTACCTGGACTGAGATAGTCAACTGTCAAGTAATAGGCCCCGTCGCATTTTTTTTCGATTTTTGTAATCATCACCGCCGATTCTTCGAATGCTGTTTTTGATTCAGGCGTATTTTCATATCCAGTAGCACATGGAGAAGAGTTATCGGCGATCGGATTAGCATTATTATCCGACGTCTCAACATTCTGAATTATATCTGGCACTGACCGTGACCTGAGAAGAAATAAAATAATCAACACTGCGATGACCGCAAGTAGTACTCCTATAATAATGTCCTTTTTATTCATATAAATAAATCAATTATTAATAATATCTGCAAGATCTCTGCTATTCAAGATTTTGCAAAGCGCAAAGATCTTGGTTTGATTCCTCTACATGAGTCTCCATTGCGCTTAGATTATCCATAGGGGCAATAATTGCAGCAATAAATTTTAGGCTAACCCACATGCTTTACGTACTTTGTGCATTTTTGCTTGTGCGATTTCTCGGGCCTTTACTGCCCCTTCGTCCAAGATTGCTGCAACTTCTACGGGACGGGCTTCATAATACGCACGACGTTCACGCATAGGGCGCACAAGATTTAACACATCTTCAAGTAATGCTTCTTTAAGGTCTTTGTATTTTCCTTTTTTCTCTTCGTAAAGCACTGCAAGTTCTGATTCGCTTCGAAATAGCTTATGAATAGCGTACACATGTTCAGGAATTCCTGTACCCGAATCAGTTACAATGCTCATCACTGCTTTTTTAATCTCTTCGTCGGTTCCGAAAAGCGGAATAACATTACCGTAGCTTTTCGACATTTTTTGACCATCGGTTCCTGGCACCACCGCAACCTCCTCTTTGATTAACTCTTGAGGCAAGGCAAAAGTTTCGCCATAGCGATTATTAAACTTTGCCGCAACCTCACGCGCCATTTCAACATGCTGTTTTTGGTCTTTGCCGACTGGAACCAAATTAGTATCGTACATTAAAATATCCGCAGCCATCAGTACGGGATAATCAAACAAGCCGACACTCGCCTCAATTCCTTTTTCTGTTTTATCTTTAAACGCATGTGCGCGCGAAAGCCATGGCACGGTTACCAGGCAATTAAATATCCACGCAAGTTCGGCATGCTCAGGTACATCTGACTGTCGAAAGAAAATACATTTTTTAGGATCAAGACCTACCGCAAGCATATCCAGTGTCACTTCCTTAATATTGCGACGAAGTGTTGCTGCATCACTTACGGTCGTAAGTGCGTGGTAGTCAACAATCATTCCAAAAACAGAATATTCATTTTGCATTTCAACTAACTGCTTCATCATACCAAAATAATTACCAATATGCGGTTGTCCGGTTGGTTGGATTCCGGAGATTACTGTTTTTTTGCGGTCTGTCATATGTCGCTATCATACCATTATTCGTATAAAAATCACGTTTATGCCAAAAGAAAAGAGCCCTCCTTATGAAGGGCCCTTTATTATACTATAGACTCCCGCTCTACATCGTAATTCTGTTACTTAATAAAAAGTAACAAATATAGTGCGGCAATCGCAAAATGAAGAGGAATGTGATAACAATATTTTTCGTCTATGTGACAGAACAGATTTATCGCAAAATAAAACACGTAATTCTTTTGTAAAAGAATTGAAAATGGCGACACCCCTCGGGTCTCAATCCAGAGTGTCCTTATTAAGATGTGGCGACAAGGTCTTATAAAATATTCTAGTCAGAGTGTGTACTAAGTCAACAAGTTATACACAGTTTTTTAAACACACATCAGCAAGACCATTTTTTTGTTTGTGCTACAATGCCCGCACACATATGGCAAAACCACGCATGCAGCCTCGAATTCCTCCTAACGACGCATCATTGGAAAAAGCACTTCTTGGTGCGCTTATTCTGCGTCCTAACAGTATCCATGATGTACTTGATGTTATCGTAGCCGAATCATTTTACGAAACACGCCACGCCAAAATCTATGACGTAATGCGCGACCTAGCAATGCAAGGGAAGCCAATCGACATGGTTTCGTTAACCAGT
>CAYZZD010000077.1:0-3585 GCA_964482675.1 uncultured Candidatus Saccharibacteria bacterium | reverse complement strand
CTGATTCGGTTGCATAAAATCCAAAAGTATCGCAAGTGTCATCAGGAGACGCGGGAATAATATCGTTAAAGTTAGTTGGAAGTGGATCACACGTATACTGATACCCTGTTTTAATCTCACGTGTCATACGCTCGATTGCACCAGCAACCCCGTCGACAAGCGCACGATCACGTCGGGCCAGCTTGTATGACGCATTCAATGACAGCAAAGATGCAATACCAATCGTGACAATGATAGCGAAGATTGAGACTGCAACCATTGTCTCGATTAAAGTAAATCCTTTTTGGCGCGTGGAGATAGTCATAAACTTATTGTATCACAGAAATCTGTCCGCCCGCGGTGATAATAATCGAACGCTGTTCGCCACTTGCGGCGGAAACAACAATGGTTGTATATAAATACGGATTTGTAAACCCATCATCAATACTATACATGACTGCATTCAGCGATGGACGTTTAAATAGAACATAAAAATCACTCGTGACAGCACTTTGACTAGAGGCATCCTCTCCTGCCGTAATAGCAGCAATAGTATCCCCTTCATCAAGCTTAAGAATATCTGCGATTTCATCCTCGGCTCCCGACTCATCATCCATTTCGTGACTATTATTAATATCCCGGAATACGGCAAAGGCGTTTTGTAAAGCAGTATTGTCAGGCAGCATACCGTATCCAAATCCATCCCCTGCATCATAGGGGATATATACTCCTACATACCCCGAAAATCCTAAATCAGCCGGTGCTGCATCTAGGGCTGTTCGAGTAGAACCCAAAACCTGCGCCTCGCGAATTGTTAAAGCAATCTGCTGCGCAAGGTTTTCAAGACGAATGCGCTGAGTAAAACCCCGGAAATTAAAAAGTGACACCGCGGCAATAATAGCAAAGATAACAATGATGACGATAAACTCGATCAGCGTAAAACCACCTTTGCGCTTTATGGAACTAGATCGATTTAAACCATTAAAAAAAGTTGAGCGTTTCATATAAATCGAGAGACTATTCCTAGTATATCAAATTGCAAGGTCATCACCAATAAAGCAGCAATGGTGAGATACGGAACCAAAGGCACTTGTGTGGTGCGTGTCATATGTTTTCGGTATACCATTGATTTGAAACTCGCTACCACCAGTGCAAGGACCGACGCAATCAGTAATAAAGCAACAAATGACTGAAAGCTGACCAATAAAGCAAGTGGAATGAACACGTAAATGTCTCCGAGGCCAATCTTGGTGCCTTTTGATAGTCGCCACACCAACCAAAATGGCGCAATAATAAACACTCCGTTTAGAAGAATTTGGATACTTACCAGACTCCAAGCAACCATAAGCGGTGCATCCAACGCCTGTAAGGCAACATGAGTCAACAAGGCAAATACTCCTGCAGGAATTAGAAGTTCATGCAACACCATCATGTGCCGTGCGTCATAGCGCGATACTACATACATGAGACAGAAAAAGATTGTCGCACAGAATAGCACTGCTGGAGTTGCAGCAAATGCATACACCAGCAACACTGCACCCACGCCGGCAATTGTCTCACCGATGATATAAGCACTGCTGACAGCGCTCGCACAGCGCATGCAGCGTCCACGCATTGCGATGTAGCTTATTAAAGGAATGAGTTCAAACCATCGGAGATGCTTGGCACAATGATCGCACCGAGAACGACCATTTACCCACGAAGCACTGCCCCAGCGATCAGCAACAACTGATAAAAAACTAGCGATGATGGCGCCTAAGAAGAATACAAAAAGAATAATAAGTGTTTGCATGCCAAGCATTAGCGTACAATGTCATATACCTGTGAATCTACACCATTGTTATCCTCACCGTCATATCCTCCGGCATTATTACAGATCTCGTAGTGGTTTCCGTGATATGTTGGTGTTGGCGCGTCCGAATTAAGATCATCATCCTGCAACAGACTTCGATGCTTCGTTTCAAGTACAGCACCTAAATGATAGGTATCACAAGTATCTACTGCATTAATTCCCTCGCTGCGCAGCGGTACATAAAAAAAATCTGCGGCCTGATAATGAGGCAAATGAAAGACTTTTGATCCAGGATCAAATGTCGCATCAGTAATTGACTGAGGCAAGACGTATTCAATCGGGTCATTCGATTTCAGTGGACAAGGACCAGGATCGCTTGATTGATCTTGCGGATCAAGGCTATCAGGATATGAACCGCACTGGAGATAATAATCATGCAGCGATAGGCTGACCTCGCTGATCAAAGCAAGACGTTCGTTGTCACGGCTTTTCTGACGCACTGCATTGAGACTTACCAAGGCAATGCCGATCATGATGGTCAATAACCCAATAACGATCAGAAATTCGAATATGGTAAAACCTGCGGTGCGCCGTAAGTTTGCCGTCTGAGTTTTTGAATTCTGATATTTGTTTTCTGCCATATTATTGTGTACAGGTAATAAATTGCCCCGAAGTATCTACAGAACCTGCCCCGCTATACCCAGTACCGTCGACGCACAAGGTTTGACCAGGTTCAATCGCGCCTAACAGACTGTTGATGTCGACGGCGTATGATTCAACATTCGCCTTACACGACACCCCCTCAGACTGAAGGTCGGCTGCTGACGGACGCACCCGACGAATCACCTGCATAAGATATCCATACGGTTTGGTACCATCGTCGCACAAGTGTTCATAGCTATCATTTTGTGTTCGCGCATAGGTCTGCGCCTCGTTACGGAATGTCGATACTCCCTCACGCAATGCGGCAATCTGTGAAGTCTTTTTAGCCTTTCCTAACTGCGTCAAAAGTATCGTAAAAAGGATCGCAATGATAGCGACGACAATCATCATCTCGATGAGAGTAAAACCGGTGCGACGCTTCATATACGGTTAAGTGAGCAAATGCCTAGATGGGGTCACAAAGGCCATTGTTTGCCTGTGCATCAGAACCAGAAAATCCATTAGTATCAACACAGAAGGTTTCATTTGGAAAACCATTGTTTTGAAATACACTATTTAGGTCAACTGCGAGTCCGTTTGCCCCATCCGTTGAACAGTTAGCGTCTCCAGCCGCTCCGTTTGAATTAATTTTTTTGACCGCTGAGTCAATAAGGTTCATGACATTCTGGGCATTACAATCATAATCACCGCCATTTGCATCAAGCTCAGCTTGTGCCTGTACCTGCTTCAATGTCGCCTTTGCAGCAACAACGCGTGCACGGCCACGAGCTCCACCGACGTTAGCAATAACAATGGTAATCAAAATAGCGATAATGGCGATAACCACCAAAAGTTCAATAAGCGAAAATCCCTGAGTTCTTTTCATAATGATGATAGATTAAGTTATGTTCCTAATAGCCGTATTGTAACAGATAGCCCCTAAAGAGCAATGTTATTTAGCGATCACTGTGCAAAAAGACACTCCGATCGGAAAACGGATATTGTACATCTTTTATCTCTTGGTATTCTTCGTGGCCTTTTCCAAGCATTGCCACAATATCCCCCGCTCGAGCTACTGCTAAGGCCTTACCGATAGCCTCGCTGCGATCAACAATACGCTGGTAGGAATCAACAGGCGTACCTGCAAATACTTGCTCCATATCTTTTAAAAT
>CAYZZD010000076.1:0-3586 GCA_964482675.1 uncultured Candidatus Saccharibacteria bacterium | reverse complement strand
AGGATAGAATGCGATTGCACATTTTGTTTAACCTACAATTAAATTACACCCATGCCATTTGTAATAACCAAGAGTGACGAAATATCCTTACTTGAAGGATGCAAATTAACCACAAGTCAAAAGAAGTTGCACAAGGCGGCTCGATCATCAACACAGAGGATCAATCTAACTTTTACCCGAAGAAAAACGCCACCTTACACTATTGCAGTAACCAGTCTAACCAGACAGATATACCCGGCGGGTAAGCATGAAAAGATAAAAGAAAGGGCGACTATTTTCACTGGCATTGTTTTTGACAAAGCAATTACAATCATATTAATAAAACATAAAAAAAGGATTGTAACCATAAGCGCAAAATGATTGAACAAAAAGAGGCATGCACGCCTCTTTTTTTGTTTAATAAATGCGAGAGGATTTCCTGATTATATCGGATAATTTGACAGTATAGTGAAACTTGATATTATTGAAATAATATTTCAAAACACTATATTCTTAAAAACCAACACCTAAGGAATGTTTGGACAAGAGTATATGATCAAGAGAATAAACAATTTTATTCAAATCAACCCAGAAACAGTGGATACCCCAAGCTTTACAACAACAGTTGCCACTTCTACCGGACTCGCTACCACCATAGTAAATCCCGGCGAGTATGGAGCAAGTGCTTTTGGCGGCGAAATGCTGCCATAAAACCATTCGGAAACCTTTTAAAGATAGCGCTCGAGAATTCGAGCGCTATTTATTATGTAATTTTTCAAAGAAAAAACCCTCCGTACGCGTTCGGAAGGCTTTTTCTATTTACGTTCTAAACCAAAAAGATTATTTGGTCTTCGCCACAGCGTCTTTCAATACTTTTGAAGGACGGAACTTTGGCTTTTTGCTGGCAGGAACCGCTACTGGTTCACCAGTCTTGGGGTTTCGGGCAGTGCGCGCTGCGCGCTTCGCTACCAAAAACTTGCCGAATCCCGCGATATCAACGGTGTCGCCCTTAAGCATTGCGTTGGTGATCGCTTCAAAGATTTGCTCCACAAGAGTTTGTGATTGGATTTTTGTTCCTCCAATCGTCTCGTGAACCATTTTTGCAATATCAGATTTCTTCATATGAAGTATTACTAATTGCTATTAACATTCGACCACTTCGACAAAGGGTGGCACAGATGTTCTATACCTATTATACGACAAGGGGTTTTTGTAATGCAAGTATGGACATCAAACCTAAGGTGTAGTCAAATGTATTGCAAAATAAAGGTTTTTTGCGTTCTGATTAACGTGCGTACTCGATAACGCGGCTTTCACGAATAACGGTTACCTTTATTTCACCTGGATATCGTAAATCTGCCTCAACCTTATCCGCAATATTGCGTGCCAAGGTTTTTGATTCGGCATCCGACATATCCGATGGGCGTACGAATACACGAACTTCGCGACCGGCTGACAGAGCATAGGCTTTTTCGATACCGGGGAAACTGGTCGCCACGGCTTCAAGATCCTGAAGGCGTTTAAGGTAATTTTCAACCGTATCGCGGCGCGCTCCTGGACGGGCACCAGAAACGTTGTCAGCAGCTTGGACAATGACCGCTTCGATTGATTCGTGGGGAACATCATCGTGGTGCGACTTCATGGCAGTCACAATACGAGGGTCAGCGCCAAATTTTTGCAAGATGCGAATACCAATGTCCACGTGCGTTCCTTGTACTTCGTGATCAAGCGCCTTACCAATGTCGTGCACCAATGCACCCGCCTTCGCAATCGCTACGTCAGCCTTTAGCTCTTCCGCAAGCATGCCGGCAATGTGAGCCATTTCAACGCTGTGCTGTAAAACATTTTGTCCATAACTGGTACGGAAGTACAAGCGGCCCAAGATCGCTACGATACGTGGGTCAAGATTAAGAATACCCACCTCCATAACAGCCTGTTCACCTTTTTCTTTAATGATCTTATTAATTTCCTCTTGTGCCTTTGCGACAAACTCTTCAATCTTAGCCGGCTGGATACGTCCATCCAAGATAAGGTTTTCTAGGGCGAGGCGAGCGATCTGGCGACGAATAGGATCAAAACTTGATACGATAATCGCACCAGGTGTTTCATCAACAATTAATTCAACCCCCGCAGCACGCTCGAATGCCTTGATGTTGCGACCTTCTTTTCCAATAATCTTACCTTTCAGGTCTTCGTTAGGAATAGCAACGTTGGTTGTCGTCACATCGGCAGCAGTACTGCTGGCTAATCGCTGGATAGCGGTTACCAATATTTCCTGAGCACGCTTATCAAGCTTTTCGCGGTTGCCCTGTTCGAGCTTTTGCATCTGAATCATGATGTCGCTACTATAACGCTCTTCTGCTTCTTTGATGATCTGCTCTTTGGCTTCGTCAACCGACAACTGGGCAACTTTTTCAAGCTCGGCTTTTTTTGTTTCGCGCATTGTCTCGATTTCCACCTTGATTCCTGCAACTTCCTCAATCTTCTGCTTAAGCATCTCGGCCTCTTTGTCGATATCCAATTGACGCTTGTCTAGAAATTCCTCTTTTTTAATAAGACGGTCATGCTCACTCTTTAATCCTTCACGTTTTTCTTTTTCTTCAGCCTTTGCCTCGGCAATAATTTTTTCAGCCTTTGCCTCGGCTTCGCGTACAACCTGCTGCGCTTCTTCTTTGGCACTTAAGGTAATACTTTTCACTTCGACTTCTAATGATTTCTTTTGCGCAAGTAAGTATAATTTGCGTCCGACAAACCCAAGAGCCGCTCCGACAAGAAGGGCTATGATTGCTATAAGAATTGTTCCCATAATAGTTGGGCGGGAGTTTTTTTAAGCAACCCCCGCGGGGTGCCAAAAATGACACAGTTAGATAAATAAAAGGTTGAGAGTGCAGCCGTACAGACAAAAAAATAAGAGTGAGTAACAACCTATACGTATAGTACCCGCATTTTAGGCAAAAGCAAGAATCTTTAATGTATACGAAAAATCCTCCGCTATGGGAGGATTTTTAGCACTAAAGAGTGCTACTTACGCTTCTTGATGATCTCGTCGACAATACCGTATTTTTTCGCTTCATCTGCAGACATCCAGTAATCGCGGTCGGCATCGGCAGCCACTTTCTCAAGCTTTTGGCCAGTTGCCTCGGCAAGCATTTTGTTAAGACGATCGCGAGTTTTTAAAATCTGACGCGCATTAATCTCGATATCTGATGCTTGACCTTGTGCTCCACCCAATGGCTGATGGATCATGATTTCGGCATTAGGCAACGTAAAGCGCTTACCCTTGGTACCCTGAGACAAGATAAGCGCACCCATCGAAGCTGCAAGTCCGACGCAAATAGTCTGCACATCGGGCTTCACGAAGTGCATCGTATCAATAATTGCCAAGCCGGCCGAGACATGCCCGCCGGGCGAATGGATATAAATCTGAATATCCTTTTTAGAATCCTCTTGTTCAAGATGCAACAACTGTGCAATGACTAGATTCGCAACGGTATCGTCAATCGGTCCTCCTAAAAAGATGATACGTTCTTTAAGTAAACGCGAATATATATCATAAGCGCGCTCACCAAGATTGGTCTTTTCGATAACTGTAGGTACAAGATAACTC
>CAYZZD010000075.1:0-3614 GCA_964482675.1 uncultured Candidatus Saccharibacteria bacterium | reverse complement strand
AATGGATACGCAATTTGTTAAGTAACGCATTTTTGGTTGGGGTTTTCATGTTTCTTATCTACATCGTCGCATTACTCTCGACCGACATTACCGTAGGAATCCAGCAATCAGCCAATTCGACAGATAATTTTGCTTTCTTGGCGCTTAAAGTCGGTATGCCTTTTATGCTTGTCGCGATGTTTTTATGGATTGCCAAAAAGGCAGCACAAGGATTAGCGGGTGAATTTGGTGAAATGGTCACCACCGGAATTGGATATTTGGCCGCAGGTGCTGTTGGTACTGTTGCGGGTGCCGCAGTCTTAAGTGGCGGGGCATTAAGCCTTGCAGGAAGTGCAAGTAAGGCATTGGGAGGTAAGCAACTTGGAGAAACCTTACAGGGAGCCGGCAAGGCAGTAAATCCATTTAAATGGAAAAAATCCACAAACCCATATTTGCGTGGCGCCGGAAAAGCATTGGGAGGCGTCGGAACTGCAGGCAAATGGGTTGCTGGAAAAACTCTTGGTATCGATACTGGCCTGATTGGCAAGGCTGCAGCAATTGGCGCTTTAGGTGGACCAAGCTTTGGTAAAACATGGAATAATATTAAGAAAGAGGCCTGGGAAGATGAAAAGAAAGCTCGCGAGGAAGCATTGGCAAATGGTCGTCTTGGTGAAACGATTCAAAATGAACAGGCGCAAATGGCAGCACGCGAACGCGAAGATCAGCTTGATCTGCTTCGAGGAGCAGAAGCAGCTACGCAAAACGATATGGCCCGCGAATGGCAAGCAGGATTTCAAGCTGACCTTGAAAATGCTATGCAAGCAGTGGATGCCAATGGCAATCGCTTAGTTACAGATATTAATCAATGGATTAAGGATTACAAAGCAGGTAATGGGCAGGCTACAATTTATGCAAAAGATGCTCAGGGTAATTGGGTTGCAAACGGAACCAACGGAGCAAATAATGCCGAGGTCCGCAGTGCCGCATCGCTTAACGCAGAGGCGCTTAACAATGCCGCAGATAATCTTACTTACGGGGATGGCTATATTGAAGCACGTGCTGATGCTCGAAATACAGCGGCGGCAAACGGTCAGAAATTTGATGAAGCTGCATGGCGCGCACAAGAACAAGCCCAAGGAAGATTCCAAAAAACACAAGATGCGACAGTTATACAAACTGCGGCTGAATTGCGCAATAAGGCTAAGCCCGACAAAACTCCTCCAAGTGAAAAAGAGACCGAGCTTGCGTATCGTCAATACCGCAATGCCCAACTTGAGGAAGAAAAGACCCGAGGAGTATTGGAAAGAATCCTCACTGCAACCAATGCAACACGAGCGGCAAACAACCAACTTACCGATATCATGCAACTTTCTGACCAGCATATTAAAGACTTTGTCGACACAATTAAAAGCAACACGAATGATATTCGGAATGTCGATGGTGTAGGAGGAAACTATACCACGGTAAACGTAACGAATTACGAAGATCTTGAAGTTCAGATTACACGTCTTGAAAACGACGCTAAGACGCGACAGCTTACTCAAGATGAAGTTGCTGATTTGGTGAAGATGAAGAAAGATAAAACCAAGATCGATGATTTTGCGACGAAGAATAAAGAGTCCATGAAAGATCTTTTGAAACATCAGAAAACTCAAAATGATGCCAAGAAGGTTATCGCCCAAGTTGCCTAATACATATGAATAATATAAATCCCCTCGAAATCCAAAAAGCGTTTGATACGATTCCAGCCACGCTGAAAGCAGCGATCGACGCAACCGATATTGCAAAAACAATCGCAATCATTGGAAATGATTACCATCTTCACGTAGATGCCATAGGGAATATCGATACATTGGCCTTGATGGTCTGCCTAGGCCTACTTCCAGCAAAAGATTTTGTCACTGAAGTACAAAAAGCAGCACCGACACTTTCAACACAACAACTTATCGAGCTTATCCAAAAAATCAATACACAAGTATTTGAACCGATTCGAACATACGAGCAGAAGATAGAGGAGGAGAGGAAAGAGGCTGAAGCATTTGAACAGCTTGCCAGACGCTACGAAGATACTGAGCCTCAAGCGGCAGGCGAGCGAAAAACATCAAAAGAGTTTACGTCGCCCACACCAGTTCAACCATCACAAGCATCTGCGATCACCCTTTCAGAAATTCAATCAAAAGTCACAAACACTACTGAGCAAAAAACGACGATAGGGGAATGGAAAGCTTCAGGTGTCGTAAAAAGTGAGACACAAAAAACAACAGTGCATAATTACTCGGACAAGCCTGATCCGTATCGCGAAGTATAAAGTTCGTTAAGCTGCTGGTCCGGCGTTCGAAATAGTATGTCCTTCGCCGGGGTTGTAAAGTTCGTAAAACAATTCCAGGATTTCCTTTGTTTCTAAACGTGTTACTTCAAGCCCAAGGCCGATTAGACCTTGTTCGACAATGGATACGCGTTGTTCAAGTTGACTGCGACGCTCTTCAAAGAGTTGATTTTCCGTTGTCCCAATGGCATTTTTTTTCTTTTTACCTAAAAGTGTGGAAAATATACTCCCATCACCATTACTACTGCCTCCATAGGGTATCGTTACATAAAACCGTTTACGCATAATATTCACCTGATCATTCATAAACTGAATAAATCGAATATAATCACGAGTTTGCACTTGCATTAAATCCTCCTCAATCACTTTTACACGTTCGTTTAATGTTTCAATATATGGGCGCAGGTTATAACGGCGCGATTGGATCATTACCTGCAGATCAAACTCAAGCGAATTCAAAAAACCCTGAAACTGCGCCATAGTTGCGTCTTGCTCTTCGGTCGACTGAAGCGCCAGATTAAGACTTGATGTCGAAAGAATAGCACGCATCTCGCCGCTTTTGAGAATAATGATATTATCGCGAACTTCTTTAATATCGATAAACGATTGTGTTGATTGCTTCATGGTGGTTATTGTCGATCAAGTATATCAAGTTTCTTCGACAAAGTCTCAATTTTTTGTTGTGCAGTAAGACCAACCGGCGCTTGCGCAGCAACGCGTTTTTGAAGTTGGGCTTTATATTCTTGTTGTATATCATTAACATCCTTACGCTTCCAAAAAAACATTTTCGGATGGGTAATATAGTTGAAAAATGCCTGTACGGTAAAAATAAATGGGCGCTCATTCACTTTTGCAAACGCAAGCGCAATAGAAAGCGCTACGATTGGAGCAATGAACACTAAGGCAATGATAACGGGTAGTATTTTCCATAGCACATAAGAAATAGCGCCACCGCCAAGCAAATATAAAAACTGCTTAAATGAAAAAGGGCCGAATATTTTATCTTCTACGTCAATAAATTGAGGAATCTGATATCGCATGACTATATCATACCATATCCATGTCGAATTTTAAGAAAAAAAAATTAGCGCCGGACAACCAAGTGTGTCAATTTTGCCAGGACAGAGAGAAATGACGCGAATTATTCGTTCCCAGTTTCGTCTTATGCTATAATTGCTTCATGGGATTGTTTGATATTTTTAAGAAAAAAAGTGCGCTTGATGCGATTAATATCGTACCGGTGTTACCGCAGGAAATGTACGAATCAGGAAAGATGGAATTGGCTGATACTTTGGCGCCAAGTGCTTTG
>CAYZZD010000074.1:0-3616 GCA_964482675.1 uncultured Candidatus Saccharibacteria bacterium | reverse complement strand
TGGGAGCCGCAGCAATTTTTAATCCATCGTACGACGAAGTAACTCCTGTCCATATGCGCGACCCAGCGCTCGAGTGCGCGTCCCAGACAAAATCTGCATGCGCCTGAAAAGCATAGCCCACTAATAAGAAAAAAGTAA
The DNA here is from genome assembly GCA_964482675.1 of uncultured Candidatus Saccharibacteria bacterium. Lineage (GTDB taxonomy): Bacteria > Patescibacteriota > Minisyncoccia > Phycocordibacterales > UBA1006 > CAYXKF01. Next base: position 3,478 of record CAYZZD010000074.1, on the reverse strand, counting down.
TAATAGTTACAGCTACGCGAAGCGCGTAAAAAAAACCAGAAGTGCGATACATATGCGCAAATTATACCGTACGCAAGGAATTGTACCAAGCTTATAAGTGGATAAACGTATTCGTTGTCGTTTTTTTCGCAAGTGCGTAGGAAATACAAAAAATAGAGATGATGATAAGTGTACAAATAAAACACAGGATGCAAAACGCATGAATGAGGGCAACCTCACGATACATAATGAAACCATTAAACAAGACGCCCGCGCCTGAAATGATGGCGATCGCTTTAGCAAACCTTGAATTGTTCCGGCGTGCGCCCAAAAAGGCGAGGATAAGAATCACCGGATATACAACAAGGGCTATCCAAGGAAATGGTACACCAAATACTTTTGCATACGGACTTTGTAATACCAACGAGCATGAGACCGTTTGACTGAGGTCACACACTGAATTCGGCATATATTCATTTAAAACTTGAAAATAATACGCCTTTTGACTTAAGTATGCTGCATTAATTATTGCAATGCCGGCCAATACAGCAATAATGATATATGTTTTTCTCATGCGTAAATTATACTCCTTACATTAAGGGTATGCTAGTATATAATTCGTATGGAAACGTATCGCATTATTGTGCATCCCGACTCAAAAAAAACTTCGGTAGTTGAGAGAAATCAGAATCGTCTAGAAATTTACGTAAAAGAATGCGCCCAAGAAAATCGGGCCAATCATGCCGCGATTGATGCTCTTGCCCAATGGCTTGGAATACCAGCATCAAAGCTCCGTATTATCGCCGGACATCATAGAAGCAATAAGACGATCGAAGTCCGCAGCTAAATTGACTTGCGGCACTTTTCCTATTATCTATTTAAAGCAGTGACCCAAATTTGCAATACACTTGCGAATGACACCCATCCCAGATACGGAATGCTGATAAACGTAACCCATGGGGCATACGGATATATAACGATCATGGCCCACACCAGCGTCGCAAGAACCAACACAACATCGATACTTGCAAGCACTAGATTCTGCAACCCAAACTGAATAGGGGTAAATGCGACATTAAAAACCAAATTAAGAATAAACGGCAAAGCGATCATCCAGCCGATCGAGCCCTTATACCACAGATATCCCACATATCCGAAACTCACCGCAATAAGGATATATAAAAACGTCCACACAGGACCAAAAATCCAAGACGGCGGAGCAAATGAAGGTTTTAGAAATTCTGAATACCATTGGTAATTTTTCATGTGAATAGTATATCAAATTATCCCCTAACCAGTAATCAGGACTTTTCTTCAAGCTTTATTAGCAGCGAATGATACGCTTGATGATTTAGCCCGGAAATGGTGAGTTGAGTCATGATTTGGTTTTTCAATTCATCAGGCAAATGACGTGCAGGAACTTTTTGATATGCGCGTTCTTGGTTCTCGACGTAATGCTTCTTGATCATAACGTCATCATCATAATCCAGGCACGATGATGCCTCGACGTATTGCAAAGTGATAAGATCATTACGATTCATAAGATATGAGCCTGATACTATTTTTTTCATAACGTAATCTCTTCGTTTACTTCACGTCCAAACATTTCTACCATTGCTTTATATTCTTTTGGACTCATGATCGGCAGGTTAAGTCTTTTTACTTCCTGCTCAAGGTTTTTCTTTATTTCTTCAACGTGCAAACGGTCACTGGTTGGGTTTTCTGCTTCATAATAATAAAATGTCTTCGCTCCATCGCGGCTGATCGCTTTAGCGAGCGACCATTCGATATTATTAAACATGAACACCTCTTTTTCGCGTCGCATCCAAAGCCCTTTGGTTATACCAAATGCCTTCACCATGTCGATCATTTTCTGCCAATCATTATCTCCTGACGGTATCGACACTTCTTTGCGGGCAATGTTAAATTCTGATTCAATGTGCTTTATCATGACCTCACAATTGCCATTGGTGTTACGGAGCCGAATATCGACCTTGCGCTTAAGGGGATCGACATCAAAACCCGGATATCCATACAATAAAATCATCTCGCGCTTTTGATCTTCAATATGGGCACCAAACTGCATCAGCATATCCCTAAGTGTGGTGTAGCTTTTTTCGTTTAACTGTCCTCGGATTTCTACTTCGATCATAGTTAGATTTTATCATATATGTCGAAAATTGCTTACAGATAACTGGCACCTATCCGATCGATTATACTTTTTTCAAAGCTGTTACTTGTCAGCTAAAACACTAGCCATCAATGGCTAATCTCGTGCCCGCGCATACATTTGACTTTACTGCTTCTTATGATTAAATATATTTGACCTAAATTTAAAAACAAAAAACGTGAAGCGTATGGAACCCGAAAAGACTCCCCGAAAGATGATCGAAAGCAAGGACTTTTCCCGACAGGTGCTTGAAAACGCACCCACAGGACTAGAATTTGATTGCCACTGCATAATTTACGATGAACCCATAGAAGAATGGAATATGCCGGTTTTTGCACGTTACAGTTTATCGTTTGAAAAACACTCTTTTACCGACGTATTTAACACCTTTTTGTGGCAAAGAAATGACGAACACAAACGTAGTAAATTTATTTACGAAATTGCAACTGCACTTCATTCCCACCCGTTTTACCGCTGCTCTAAAATTCAGTACTTTTTCCCAGGCTTACCAGACAAATTCTACCCTACCCCTGACCACGAGTTTATTAATTCAGGAAATGCGATCAATCCCATTGAGCATGCTATGAGAAGTGCTGGAGCCGTTCGATCTTTGCTGATTAAGCCGCACCCCGAAGACAGGAATCACTTTATGCAAATGTACATGAACTTACCTAATCAGCCATTCAAAAAGGTAACCGAATTTGTGTATACCACGAACGGGCAAGATGAACTGTTTTTTCCAATACCCACACGCGTGATAATAAAGATAGAATTTACCCTCACGGTGAAATAGTATAAAAGGCTCGTAAGAGCCTTTTATTATTCACCATACAACCATAAACAAGTACTAGGCAAGTAACTCGGGATTTGGCGACAGGCGTAGATTCTGATTTAAACTTTCAATCGCCTGCATGTCTTCGGCCGACAGTTCAAAGTCAAAGACATTAATATTTTCTTCAATGCGTTCCTTGTGAGTCGACTTAGGAAGCGGCACGGCACCAACTTGCAGGCTCCAGCGAATCAGCACCTGCGCGTTCGTTTTGCCATACTTTTGCGCAATTGCTTTTATAACATCATTTTCGATCATCTGCCCGGCCGTCAGTGGACGATACGCCTCGAGAACGATCTGATTATCAGCACAATACGCAAGGAGTTCTTTTTGGTAATTATACGGATGAAATTCCACTTGATTAACTGCTGGCATGACCGTTGCATAGTTTTTCATCTCTTCAAGGTGGCGGATGGTGTAGTTCGAAACGCCGATCGCCTTTGCTGTGCCGCTTGCATAAATCTCTTCCATTGCCTTCCATGTTTCTTTACGCTTGTCAA
>CAYZZD010000073.1:0-3619 GCA_964482675.1 uncultured Candidatus Saccharibacteria bacterium | reverse complement strand
TTTGTATGTGCAACTATGTCGTTTTATAAACGACATCATTGCAGTACTGAAAATATAAAGACAATGCAACTGTCGATTAATGGTAAAACACTCACTGTTGCTATTGCTGATACCGATGCATTACGGACTCAGGGTCTATCGGACACTGATCATGTTATTGCAGACGGCATGCTGTTTGTTTTTCCGACCGATGTCATCCCTGCCTTCTGGATGAAAGACATGCGATATGCAATTGATATCGTTTGGATAGGGAGCACGGGTGGTGTTGTGGATATGTCACCCAACATATACCCTTATACATATCCGCACACGTTCGAACCAGCCCAACCGGTCCGTTATGTGCTTGAGCTTGCAGCAGGAAAATCTGCAGAGTTGGGGATTACTCGAGCAAGTAATATTGGCGGTTTTGGTAAAAAAGACCGCTTGCATTTTTTAAGGCTTTGTGAACCTATTAAAAAATAGTATTTTTTTTGATTCGCATTCGACAGTGTAAAATGGATGATGCGTAGCGGTGAAAAATCTTCACTTTAATTTCACGCTGCCTCAAAATTTGATAGAATAGGATCCCTAATCGATAAAACAATTATTAGCATTTTTAGCAGTTCGTTTTTTATGGTATCGCCCCTAAAAACCACAATTTTGCATGTGCGCAAGCGCGACCTTTCAGTCGCTCCTTTCGACATGGTTCGTATTTATCAGGCAGTATTAAAGGCAATGGAACAAACCCGCGAGGGAACCGAGAAACAGGCCGATCAGGTTGTACGTGCGGTTGTTCGTGACCTTGAGCGTTTGGCAAAAAGCATGAAAGGAGCTGAGTTTACGCCAGCTGTCGAGACCATTCAGGATCTTGTCGAAGAGGAATTAATGCTGCACGACTTCACTAAGACGGCTAAGGCATATATTTTGTATCGTGAACAACGATCAAAAGTCCGCAAGGCACAGGGATTGATTAGTCCTGAGTTCCGTAAAAAAGTTGCCGAAAGTGCCAAATACTTTGCCACTCCTTACAACGAGTTTATTTACTACCGAACCTATTCGAAATGGATTCCACAGATTGGACGCCGCGAAACATGGGTCGAGACCGTTGATCGCTTTATGGTGTTCATGAAAGAAAATCTGGGCAAAAAATTGACCGCCGCAGAATATTCCGAAGTACGCGAAGGAATCTTGGACCAAAGTGTTTGTGCATCGCAGCGTTTATTGTGGTCAGCGGGTGATGCATGTCGCAAGACGAATGTCTGCGCGTATAACTGCTCGTACGTTGCTCCAACTCAATGGCAGGATCTGGGCGAGATTATGTATATATTGATGTGCGGTGCAGGGCTTGGTTTTGCGGTTGAATCAGAAAACGTGCAAAAATTCCCACAGATCAAAAAACAGACTGGTCAAAAATTGGCAACTCATATCATTGCTGACAGTAAAGAAGGATGGGCCGACGCGTTTGTGCTTGCCTGCAAAACATGGGCTGACGGAAAAGATATCGACATGGATTACTCAAAGATCCGTCCAGCAGGCGCACGCCTTGCTACAATGGGCGGCACTGCTTCGGGCCCACAGCCATTAAAAGACTTGATGGCTTTTGCTAAACAAAAAATCTTGGCACGTCAAGGACGCCGCTTAAGTAACTTGGACCTACATGACATCATCTGTGAAATCGGATTGATCGTTGTAGCAGGAGGCGTACGACGATCAGCTCTTATTTCACTTTCGGACCTTGAAGATAAAGATATGCGCGACAGTAAGAAGGGCCAATTCTGGATGGATAATGGCCAGCGCTCAATGGCAAACAACAGTGCTGTGTATACTCAAAAACCAACTGCGGAAGAATTTTTGCGCGAATGGAAGTCACTGGTTGAATCTCGCACTGGCGAGCGCGGTATCTTTAATCGCGGATCGCTTGAGCACCAGACACCGCTTCGTCGATGGAAGACATTGAAGGATCAAGAACAGGTTGGAGTAAACCCATGCGGTGAAATTATTTTGCGATCAAAACAATTCTGTAATCTTACTTCTATCGTAGTTCGTCCTAAGGACACTCTTGAAACATTGAAGCGCAAAGTGCGTGTTGCGACAATTTTAGGTACCTATCAGTCAACCTTAACCAACTTTGGATATCTTTCAAAAGAATGGAAGAAAAACTGTGACGAGGAACGACTACTTGGTGTTTCAATCACTGGTTACTACGACAATAAATTGGTGCGCGATGATAAAGTGCTTGATATCTTGCGAGAAGAGTCAATCAAAACCAACCTTAAGTACGCTAAAAAGTTTGGTATCAACCAGTCAACTTCGATTACTTGTGTAAAGCCTCATGGAAACTCGGGTCAGATGTTGCATGTTGGTTCGGGAATGCATCCATGGTTTGCGAAATATTTTATTCGCCGCGTGCGCATTGGAACCAATGATCCTTTGCTGAAACTATTGATCGATCAAGGGGTAAAGGCGGTTCCTGAAGTAGGATACTCGACATCAAACACAACTGTTATGGTAGTCGAGTTTCCCGTAAAGGCTCCTGAAGGTGCGATCACTAAAGATCAGGTAAGCGCAATCGATCTTTTGAACGAATGGAAGCGCATCAAAAAGCATTTCGTCGAGCACAATCCTTCGGTTACTATTTACGTTGCGGATAACGAATGGCTTGCAGTGGCGAACTTCGTATATGAAAACTGGGATATTGTAGGCGGACTTTCATTCTTGCCACGCAGCGAGCACGTGTACCAACTTGCACCGTATGAAGAAATCACTAAGGATGAATACGAGAAGCGCATTAAAGAAATCAAAGAGCTCGACTTCTCTAAGCTCGTATCATACGAATTCGATGACAATACTGAAGGTGCTAAAGAGATGGCCTGCGTATCGGGAGTCTGTTCAATTGATGACGTACTAGCCGAAGAAGCGCAAAAAGACCGCGCAACGAAATAGCCTAACATCAGAAATGATAAGAAAAAACCACGGGATTACCGTGGTTTTTTCATCGTTTGCGTCTATAAGCCGGGTTCTGTAATTAAGAGTCATGTATCTGGGATATGCGTCGCCGCACACCTCAAGCGGTTCTTCCGTATTACTACGGACACGACCTTGCATTCAAGTAAGGATTTAGCCGTTTCACTCATACATTTCTGTATGAACTATCCTTGCGGATATCTTCGTTCTTTCGATTGAAGCCGTTTCTGCTCGCACCTCTAAGCCGTTGCAGGCTTTGACAGGAATTACCTGCTACCGTTTTGCCTTTGCAGGCGAATGCCCGGACTTTCCTCCCTTATTAAAAATAAGAGTAACTCTTCGACGCTTATTAAGACTTTACCTTTCTTGACTTTAGGTGTCAAATATGATACATTAGCCCTGTGAGTGGAGACTCCCTTGGAGTTATCATTTGATTTTTCCACCAAACGTCCTACAAAACCGCCCTTCGGGGCGGTTTTGTTATGCCGTTTTTCTGGTATACTCGCTCCATGAAAAAAATCTATTTTGCCGGATCGATTCGCGGTGGACGTGGTGATCATCAGCTGTATGGTGTTATTATTGATATGCTGAAAAAGTACGGAACCGTTTTAACTGAACATGTGGGAGATAAAAAACTGACTCCAATGGGCGAAGATGCGGCGGTACGTTTTTTGTA
>CAYZZD010000072.1:0-3676 GCA_964482675.1 uncultured Candidatus Saccharibacteria bacterium | reverse complement strand
AATGCCGGTACTGCCTTTATGGGCATCGGTATGGCGTCAGGAGAAACCCGCGCGCAAGATGCAGCGCACAAAGCTATCAATTCCCCTCTGTTGGATATGGCTATCTCGGGCGCCAAAGGAGTCTTGTTCTCGATTTCGGGTGCAGATGATCTTAAGATGCACGAAGTTCAGGATGCCGCAAAGATCATTACCGAATCTATCGATCCACAAGCACGGGTCATTTTTGGAACCATTCACGACGAAGCGCTTGCAAAAGGCACCATCAAGGTTACCGTTATTGCAACTGGCTTTACGGGTGTAAGTGAAAATCGACGCAGTTTGTTTGCTAATACGGCTCGGAGCACCCAAAGCGTTGCTCCCGCAACAACTCGTATTGAACGTGCCGAGCCTGAAATACAAGCATCATCGACTCCTGTCGTAAACACCCTTGATTCTACTGAACTAAAACATATCGAAGAAATCAGTGACGAAGACGATTGGTCGGCTGTCCCTGCGTTTTTACGCCGCGGCAAAAAGTAATTCTTTAATCATACGTATGTACGATTTAGTCATTATCGGAGGCGGACCAGCTGGCGTTTCGGCGGCAGTGTATGCTGCACGAAAAAAAATGAAAGCGATCATTGTTGCCGAAGAAATCGGTGGTCAGTCGCAAGTATCTGAAACCATCTATAACTGGATTGGCACCCCTGCTATTTCCGGAAGCGATCTGGTCAAAAGCTTTCGTTCGCATCTAGACGATTATGTAAAACAGAATGCGCTTGAGCTAAAAGAGCGCGTACGCGTTGTAGGTGTCACAAAAAAGGCAGAATTCCATTTTGTAGTCACATGTTCGGATAAGACTGAAATCGAAACCAAGTCAGTGTTAATGTGTGCTGGTAGCGGCCGCCGAAAGCTTGCTGTTCCGGGGGCAGATATATACGAACATAAGGGAGTGACCTACTGTGCCAGTTGCGACGGGCCTATTTTTGAAGGTCAGGATGTGATCGTCATTGGTGGTGGTAATGCTGGTTTTGAATCTGCGGCACAGCTTTTAGCGTATTGTAAAAGTGTAACGCTGCTTTCGCGTGGTGATTTTCGTGCTGATGCCATCACGGTTGAAAAAGTAACCAAGCATCCCAATATGAAAGCGATCGCAAATGCCGAACCTGTCGAAATTACGGGTGATCAATTTCCTACCGCGCTGACGTATAAGGACTCAAAGACGCAAGAAGTGCATACGCTTAATGCAACCGGCATTTTTATTGAAATCGGACAGATTCCCAATACATCATTCCTAAAAGATGTCGTAACCATTGATGGCATGGGACGTGTAGTAATTGATCCTTGGACGCAGAAAACAACTACCTTGGGTATCTGGGCTGCTGGTGACTGCACTAATATTAAGTATCATCAAAACAACATCGCTGCTGGCGATGCTGTTCGTGCGCTCGAGGATATTTACGTTACACTGAACGCTTAGCTTTTGCTTTGCTTTTCTTCCTCTTTTTCTATCTGCTTTACTACTTTTTCTGTCTGGCTTAGCCGCGCTTCGATGCGGGTCAGGTGTTCTTCGATGTGTTCAAGCATCGTTTCCTCTTCGTCCTCCTCTTTGATCAGTTCTTCTTCGGTCTGTTCGGTAACTTTTTTTTGCTTACGCAGTCCAGACATGATAATCATGTCGCCGACGAACATCGAAACAAATAATCCGATCAGCATAAGCCCCCATGTTGACCAGGTTGCTGATACAAAAGGATGAAATAAAAATGCACCTAGTCGCCCGCCCTGTGCTTCCAACAAATCAGCAGTGTGCCAAATGCCGCGCCATAGTAACACCAAAAAGACACTTCCCAGTATAGAATACGTGATCGGATTACGTGATAGATGACCCCGAACGTGGTCTTCAAGACGATCAAAAAACGAATACACTTTTTTGTAGATGCTCATGTGCAGCGGATTATAGCATATTAACTATTGCATCGAAAACCGTCTAAGATGCTATTAGTTTTTGGTATGGATAAATACCCGATGATATGTGTGCCCTTTAATTGTGTTTCCTTCAGCATCTTGATCAGTGTGGTACACATCACATTTTTTCCCGTCCAAAATGATATCATGCAGTACAATATGATACCCGGCATCTAATGCCGGTGCGGTCTTTTCAGTCACTACATCGTTAAAGAACGCTAATTTATCAGCTACCCCAGCCGCCTTTATTTGATTAGTCCAAAATTCTGTCCCCTGCCATCTTTCCGGATTTGGTCTAAAATTCTCATTCATTCAAGTAGTATATATTTTACACACTGGGTATGTCAAAGTTTTTAAACTTCGACAAAGTAAGCACGATTCATCCTCCTTCCCCATGCAAACCATATACATTGGATTTCCGGGTACTGCGATGATACTATAATGATATGAAAAAAACTGCTTTAGTATTATTTGTCATAATTGTTATCGTAATCCTATTTTTTCCTAAGCCAATGGGATACAGTGGAGGTTTTACTGGCGGTAAGACATATTTTGCTCATTGTGTTGGTTTTGCTAAGACTCATCAGAATACAGGTCCACAGATTCCTGATGGAATCGATAGTACTACTTATTGCCTAGGTATCCCGTTTAACTAATAATATGGTCGACCGTAAAAAATTGGATGAAATAATTTTACGTGATCATGGAAATAATTGGTGGAATCCAGACCTTTTTCATGAAAATACACTGGCACTACTTCCCGCTGAGCTTGAAATTGTGCAGATACCTCCAGAAAATACATATAACTACAACTGCTTTTTATATGTCTTGAATCTGTACAATGACCAAGAAATCATAAAAGATTGTAAAGGCTTTTTGCAAGATACTTTCTTTCAAAAGATGATTGATTTGGGCGAATTGGAAAAAACTGATAATCCCATGGACGGTGATTATATCGCCTATCAAGACCTAAAAAGATACCCGACGCTTATAACACATGTTGGCGTCGTGAATGGTGCTAAGGTTGTTTCAAAATGGGCATGGGGGCCACTTATAAGACATGATATTTGGGATGTTCCAGATTCTTATGGAGAAACTATGTGGTATATAAAATCAATTTCAAACGAAAAAGCAAAAGAACTGTATTGGAAATACAAAGAGTTTAATCTTATAAATAAATTATGATCAGAGCACTAAAAATTGCACCCTCAAGTTTCAGATTATCGCCGTAAAATTCAACATTATTCATACCCTAAATCATACTATATAATGATTTTATTTGAACTCCGGATATTAATTTCAGTGTGCCCATTATACTGGAATGGAGCAGCAAAACTATCCTTGCCTTATAAGCTATAGGATGTGAATTTCAAGAAAAGAAATCTCTAAGTGTGAACCTAACGCAGATAGAACCCTCTGGTCTATTGCCCTACAAGGGCTATTTAAAACCTTTTTAGCATATCATTTTGACCCTTCTCGTGCGACTATGAAAAAGTATAACTTATAACACAATTATTTATTTCCATTCTTTAGAAATTCTTTAAATTTTTCAATATCCTCTTTAGAACCTAATATGTGTATTTGTTCTGGATTTCTAACCTTAATTTGAATACCTTCTTTGGTTACAGTAGAACTTTCTATGCTTGCATCGTATTTGTATATAGGATAACCTTCTGGCGAAAAGGAGGGATTATTGTAACTTCTATATTCTTTATCATAAATTACTTTTTCT
>CAYZZD010000071.1:0-3714 GCA_964482675.1 uncultured Candidatus Saccharibacteria bacterium | reverse complement strand
TTGCTAAAACTATATACTTTTTCATACTGAATGACACTATAGCATACCTATGGTAAAAAATCAAGCTAAAACAACACATACATGAATATGTCAAGGTATGATATCGAAAAATCGGTTATAATCCTTACATTATGGAAAAAACTGTTTACAAAGGCCGTATTATCGAGGTAATCGAGAAAATACGCAAAATCAATGGAAAGGAAAAGACCTTTGAGTTTGCCCGCCGCTCGCCCGGCGTTCGGCTTATTATTCCAACTGAAGGGGGAATATTGATGACCAAAGAATTTCGCTACGAACTAAGCGACTATGATTACCGCTTGCCCGGTGGTAAGGTTTTTGACACTCTTGATGAATATCAGGCATTCTTAGAAGCAGGCAAGGATATTGCCATTGCAGCCCAACAGGCGGCAATCAAAGAAGCCAAAGAAGAAGTTGGTATCGACGTAAAGGATATTTCCTACCTACACACGTCAGTCTGTGGTGCGACGGTGGTATGGGACTTATTTTATTTTGTCGTCAATAAGTTCGAAAAATCTACACAGGCGCTTGAGGAAGGTGAAGTAATCGAAGCCGAAACCATTTCAACCGAAGAAGTCCGTCGGATGTGCTTGAATGGAAAAATCAGCGAAGAGCGAAGCGCATTAGTACTACTTCGATATCTTGAAAGCCAAAAATAATTGTTAGAACAAATTAAAAAGCTATTACGTGATTAATATCAGTGTACTAGTACATTGATGTAAATACTATCTACATAATAGGCAAAAGTTCTAAGAGCCGTAAAACAAAATCCCATCCTGAGTTTTTTCAGAGATGGGATTTTGTTTGTATAAAATTTTTAGTCGTTGAATTTCGGAAGATAGTCCTTAACGTAACGATCTTCGCATTCCTTGATTATCTTTACCGCTTCGGCTGCATCAAAAAATTCTTTTACCTCGCCGGTTCCTGGCTTTTTAAGTTCTTTGTACTTCTCCCAAAAATATTTGGTTTCAGTCTTAAAGTATTCGCCCAGATCTTCGACAGTCCTGATATGATCATTGCGCCGGTCATCACTTACCACACCAATCACCTTGTCATCAACTTCGCCGCCATCAATAAATTTCATCAACCCAATCACACGAATCTCGACAAGTGACCCAGGAACAAATGGTTCAGTTACATTGGCGATCACAATATCAAGTGGATCGTTATCTTCGTCCCAGGTTTTTGGAATTGCGCCGTATGCGAACGGATACACTAATGGAGAGTAGCCCACGCGATCAAGCTTTAACTGACCTGACTCGGTAATAATTTCGTACTTATTAATAGAGCCCGAATTGTTTTCTACAATTGCGTTTACAATCTTTTTTTCTTCATTTGCAAATGCAGGCAACACATGCAAAAGGTTTAGCATGTATTTTGAAGGCTTGTGGTCGATATTTGCCATATATTTCAATAGTTATTTAGTAAATTATGCAGCTACTTCTGCTGGTGATTCTTCGGTGGGAGCCTCGGTGACTTCTGGAGCAACAGCAGCTTCAGATTCGATAGCAAGTGTTTCGTCGCCACTGATATCAGCTCCAATCATACCATCAACGTCGACGCCCTTGATATCGATTTTCCAGCCGGTTAACTTTGCCGCTAAGCGAACATTTTGTCCGCCCTTACCGATTGCCAATGATAATTTATCATTCGGTACTTCTACATAGGCAACATGATTCTCTACATCAAGTGATACATCAAATACTTCGGCAGGAGAAAGTGCTTTTGCAATGAATGTACTAGGATCTTCACTAAAGGGGATGATGTCGATTTTTTCATTGTTGATTTCGGCCGATACCGTAGTAACACGAATACCTTTTTGTCCGATACATGCACCTTGCGGATCAATGTTCGGGTCAGATGATGTTACGGCAATCTTGGTGCGTGATCCTGGCTCGCGAGCGATTGATTTAATCTCGACAGTACCGGTTGCAACTTCAGGTGATTCTTGTGCAAACAATGCCTCTACGAAACGAGGATGACTGCGTGAAAGGCGCAATGAAAGTCCCCGTGGTCCATCATCAACTTTATACAAGAAGCATTTAATACGACGACCAGTTCGCCAGTACTCGCCCGGAATTTGTTCTTCGCGGGGCAACACACCAATAGCACGATTGAAGTCAACATAAATATTACCGCGCTCAACACGCTGCACAATACCAGTTAATACTTCGTTCTCGCGACCAGAAAATTCTTCAAGAATAGATTCACGCTCTGCTTCGCGTAGGCGTTGCACAATTACCTGTTTTGCAGTTTGCGCAGCGATGCGGCCAAAGTCAGCTTCAGGTTCAAGGTTAAAAATGATCTCGTCATCTAGTCGAGCATCAGTTTTGATCTTGCGTGCATCCTCAATATAAATGTGTTGCTCGGGGTTAAAACGAGGGCGGGGGTCATTATCTTCGTGTTGCTTTTCAGTCTCATTGGTCATCATCTTAGCAGGAGATGCCTCTTTCATTGCAGCAAGCTCTTCAGCAGTAAGCATTGGGCGTACGCTTGTACGATCGACTACAACTTTGACCTGCTCGAACTCCATTTCACCGCTCGTAAGGTTGAAATGAGCACGGATAATTTGGCCTTTTTTGCCGAAATCCTTCTTGTAGGCAGAAGCAAGGGCAAGCTCGATTGCTTCGATTAGTTTTTCTTTAGGAATTTTACGTTCGTGTTCGATTTGTTCAAGCGTTGATTTAAGTGTTTTAAGATCCAACATATGATTTTGTAAATACTATGCTATTAATTTTTATAATAATGTAAGTATCCATGTAAATTCGAACCTGTCAACGGGCATGGCGGATCAAAAAAATTCTATTTTTGAAGCCCGATTCATTGATTGCAAGATAATTGCATGGTAAAATGTCGCACATGAAGAAAGCGTTTCAGGCGCTCGTGCTGGGTTTTGCAATTTGTTTTCAGCTGATAACGCCAATGATGGCTGGAGTCGGTTCTTTTCTTGCGGAACATTTTCAAAATAACAATGTCGCGGCCACGATTGCGGCACATGCACCGATTGCTCATGCAGACTCGGTTAACCAAAACAGCGGTGACACAACCCCGGGGTGCGGTTTTGGCATATTTAGCAATTCAAGCGTGATGGGCTGTGTTGCGCAGGTAGCATACTTTTTATTTGTCTATGTACTTGGATCTATTGCCAGTATTGCCGGAGACCTATTTGATTATTTTTTGTGGTTTACCATTGATAGCGAAACATACGGTACAAAAAATGATGTGATCCAAAAAGGATGGGATGTGGTCCGCGATGTTACAAATATATTTTTTGTCGTGGGGTTGCTTATTGCCGCTATATCAATTTTATTCAATATTGGCGAAAGCGGAGGGCCACGTTTGTTATTTAGTATTATAGTAATCGCTCTTATAATAAACTTCAGCTTATTTTTTGTGAGGGTAGTTATTGATGCCGGCAATATTACCGGGTTAATATTCTACAACAAGATAACGGCGGATCCGGTAAAAAATATTGCCAGTGAGGGTCCGGGCGGCGGACTTAAAAGCATCTCATCTGTCCTCATGAGTAAGTTCAACCCCCAAGAGCTTTACAATACTGATCTTTTCACAAATTACGGACTTACCGACAGCGCAAAAGCGGGGCGATTTTTATTAATGACAGTGTTTGTTGGCGTACTACACCTTATCCTGATCATCGTGTTTGTGAATGTCTGTCTGTTTTTCATATCACGAGTG
>CAYZZD010000070.1:0-3726 GCA_964482675.1 uncultured Candidatus Saccharibacteria bacterium | reverse complement strand
CTTTTGCTACATTTTTTTCCGGCATCAATGCGTCATCAGCCTGTATACGGTACTCATGCACTGCCCTCTGAAAAATTTAAATCCCTAGCAAGCACCTTGAATACAGCGAATATTAATCCAGCGATCAAAAAAAAGATGGCCGGGCTGATAAGCGCCTGGGAAGCCATGTCCGCTGGTGACGATACATTTTCAAATCAGCTTACCTCTATGAATCACGCACTTTGGGAACATATACCGGTCAAAAGTTTTTCACGGCTTATATCGATTCCATTAGAAGAACTTACTGTTTTTCTGCTGCATCATCTACCTAATAATCACATCGCATGGCAATTACTTACAAGTAAAGCGCAAGAACACCTCTCCAGTATTGAAGGAATTCAAGGGGCACATAATCATGATCTTACCCATGGATCACACTTATTCTGGTATCTGGACCCTAAAGGAACGCGCAGACAACTTACCTATAACAACGGCGTATTACGCACAGGAGACGGACAGGTAGCCATTACCCTGACTCATGAATCCATTCTGCAGTCATTAGCACAGAAGCGTATCTACCCAAGCTATAGCTTTTGCCTCATGCTCATTTCGTGTTATTTCGGCATCACTTGCATGGGAGGCTTCAGTCAGGTGGGTTATTTGCCGCAAATTCACAACGCTTACAAAAAACTTTTTCCAGGTACCGAATTGTATTCAAACCCATCGGTCTTTTGTGGCGAAATGGTCGCGTCGAAAACACCTAAGGGAAATAATGCTACTTTAATCGATATTATCGTAAATAATGATTTTAATAAGATCATAGATACCCTTGAACATGACGCATTATGCACCCTTGTCGAACCACTGCTCCCTGAATTAGCCAAAATTCTTTCATAAAAAACCCGTATTGTTACCAGTTCTCTACATCTGCCCAAGATGCTATCCGGACACAAAAGGAAGTTAAGATAAGATGCAAATATGCTATACTCGGCACGTGAATAAAGAACCAACTAAACAAAAATGCAGCGCATGTGGAAATAACTACACCCCCCATGCATTATTGTATATAAGCGAAACATCAGGAATCATTTTCACCTTGCTTGAAGAATATTTTCCCAATCCAATTACGGGCTGGCTATATGGCATAAGTTCCTATTTTGAATATCTTAATTTTACCATTCTGCGAGAGGTTGGTTTTGCTACTTATCGCAACTTGGTTCCCACATTAGGTCGCGCAAAGGTGCTTTATGAAGAAGCGCAACGGCGCAAGATTAACATGCGGACAATCAGTCTGTTTGGTAAGCCACTTGACTACTTTGTTGTCGATTTTCCTAATAATACTACGATGCTCTTTCGCGGACTTCCTAAAATGCTTAACGGTCCCCTTGCTGCTCAGGGTTGGCTTGATGACAAATATATTTTTAAACGAAAAGCACAAACGACAGGCATCGCCGTACCGAATGGCAATACAGCCTGGAGCCTCCGTGCTGCAAAAACGATTTTCAATCGCTTGAAAAAACCAGTGATCGTAAAACCCCGCCAGGGTTCGCGTGGACGGCATACGACCACATGGGTGCAGACTGAGGCTGAGCTTGAAATCGCATTTCATAGTGCAACTCAGATATGCGCCTGCGCAATGATCGAAGAGCAACTCCAAGGAAGTGTTTATCGCGGGACCGTCGTTGATGGTGAAGTGGTGGGTATCTTAGCTGGCGACCAGCCCCGAATTACGGGAGACGGTAAATCAACCATCAATAAGCTTATTCAGGAAAAGAATACCGCCAAGGCCGAAGGAATCGCTGACGTCGTGCTTGATGAAAAACTTGAGCAATTCTTGAAGCGTAGTGGTTATACTACTGAAACAATATTGGCAAAAGGAACAACAATTGATATATCCGAGAAAATCGGTGTCGCTTACGGCGGTGATGCGCGTAATGTCACTGATGTTACACATCCGAAAGTGATCGAATACCTGCGCAAGGCAGGTGCCCTAGTTGAGGATCCGATTGTCGGTTTCGATTTTATAATTCCCGACATTTCAGCTGATCCCGACAATCAGCACTGGGGCTTTATTGAATGCAACGGGCTCCCTTTTATTAACCTCCACCACGATGCGCGCATCGGTGGATCGATCAATGTGGCAGGCAAAGTATGGGATTACGTCCTGCGCGAGATTGCAAAAAAGCCGCGTAAAAAACTTTGGATTTGTTTATAAAAAGCGCCCGGTTTTCCAGGGGCTTTTTCCTAGCTGCAATACAAGCAGCCGGAACATCAACGGACTACCGCTAAACCTGCGGTAACCAAAAGAATTACTTAGGTATACTTATACTTATCTTAGGCGGAAAAGCAAATTACGAAAACTCCTGCTGATAGCACTGCTCACAATATACAATCGCGCCCTTTTCATAACCTGTTACAAAATGCTTTCCGCACCCATCAGCACCATGTTGGTGATTTTGTTTATTTTGATACAAAGCCCCTTGAGCACTCGCACCCTTGCAAGCACACACCCGCGATGTCTGTCTGTTGGGTAATCGCTGCGCAATTCTATTTTTTGTTCGGCAGTCAGCACAGCAAACAGGAAGCGGCAATTTTTCTTTTTGTAAAAAAGACAACTCTCCAGCAACAATGCGAAATGCATTTTTACACTGCCCACATTCGATCACCTCATTTAATATACTGTCGGTTGCATCCACTGCGCTTTGTGGCAATTGTTCAGACGTTTTTGTAATCGCATAACTTCCTTTTGGAATTTCTATCCAGGAATAGCCACTACCCTGTGCTTGCTCATGAGTAATCGGCTCATGTTCAAGTGCAATCGTATTATTATAACCAAACGGACACAGCTCTGTGGGAAAAAATTCACCGTACCGATACACACTTCCGTCTTTGGCAACATATGGCATATCATCCATATGTTTTTTGATCTTATTAACAAGGAGTTCGTATTCTTCTTTGGTATATTGTTTATTAAAAATACAATATTCTTTATTCTTCAATCCTACACAACCGAAGCAATTCGAGCATGATTTCAAGTGTGCGCAATATTCGCTATCCCGAGTATTAGGCCAACAATCCCAGCAAAATTTAAGGCCGTAAGCATTCTCGCCACACACGCTGGTTTCGTGGCACAATTGAGTGTTTTGCCCCCAGATGCAAGCATCGTAACAGTCTTTGTTTGTCGGAAACTGCATATACTGACAATACCGTAGGTTTTCTCCTTCGCGAATCAAAAAACTATCACGCACATTTTTAGATTGCGTCACGTATACTCCATTGCTCCCAAGGTTTTTAATTCCTTGATGCTCGCGCACTGGATTTGCGGCCCAAATTTTTTCCGCTTGTTTACGTATGGCTTCTACTCCTGCTCGAGTATGGAGCTGGAACTCAGCAAATTTACTTTCATACTCCTCTTTTGAATATTGCTCATTAAATATACAGTACGATACTTTCCGTAAATTGGTACATCCAATGCAATTATTGACCCCAACGCAGTCGCGACTAAACCAAATATCCTGACTATCGCTACACTGCAAGCTGTAAAAAGCTCTGTAGCAATTAGTGAGCCACACAGATTCATATGTACGCTGACAGCTATGAATATGACTATTATCGACAACATCGGTACACTTATCGATACCATTTCCGTATAGGCAATTTTCATTTCCACTTGCATTAAATACTAAGTAACAATCCTTCATATCAGAAGCGTTGCCACTATAACTAATACGCACCATATTCTTTACA
>CAYZZD010000069.1:0-3768 GCA_964482675.1 uncultured Candidatus Saccharibacteria bacterium | reverse complement strand
AGAAATACCGACACGGGATCATACGCATCAGTAAAGATGCCTTCCGGAAATTGTACGCGGTCAAACCATCGCAGCTCTATGCAATAGATTTGATACAGCATTTTTTGAAAATCCGTAATTTGCTGGCCAGAAGCAACACAGATGGTAACTGCTTTATCGTCTACCACCATTGCTCGGTTACTATTTTTGCCTCGATAGTTCGTATATCCCAATATGCATAGCCGGGCATGGCAGGAATAACGATACCGGTTTTCTCAAGCAATTCGGGTACCAGATAAAAAAGGATCTGCTGCGCCAAGATGCCTGATGCAATGGGTGGATTTGTTGCAACAATTGGCGCCTTCCCTTCGTGAATCATCCTACTGCGTATCTTTGGGTATTCACTATGGGTTCTTTTCAATTCGGGCGTCATTTTGGCCAAGATAAGATCGACCAAATCAGTACGCTCGGACAGCGTCAGGCCTTTTCTTCTACGAGCATCAAGTCGTATCGCCTCATCAAGCGTAATGCCTCCTAAAAATTCCTCGAGGTACATTGATTCAGCAGTAAACTTAAATATATGAGTCCCGAAACCGGCACTATTGCCATCAAATATAGCAATATTTTTATTCCGTGCTGCTTGATGCAATACGATAGGCGCCGCCATTTCCATAATCTCAATTTCATTCACAACGACGTCACAATCGGCAATAAAGGTGTCGACTATTTCAGGACAAATACCCATGGGATATACAGTGATTCGGGCATCACCGGCAATCTCTTGTAGCATCCGCGCGGTTTCGAAAGCCTTTGATTTTCCAACAGTAGAACGAGTTGCGCCGTACTGTCGGTTGATGTTGGATACATCAAATAGTTCTCCATCAGCGATCCGGATATCTAAAACACCCAGACGAATAAGAATCTGCGCCAATGCACCACCCATACCACCGCAACCAGCAATGCCAACTTTCTTGGTAGCAATAGTTTGCTGGAACGGCTCTGAAAGCAACGGATCATGTCGATTGGTACGTTCATTATAAAATGATTGTAAAAAGGGTTGAGGATTAATCACATATACCGTGTCGGGCATTGGAGTATCCGGTAAATGGGATACGGCCGAAATCTGAAAGGGGTAGCTCATAAGATTTCAATTGTTTTTTAAGATGAAAAAATGTTTCTCTTATCGTAAACGAAGCTTCATAAAGTAATTATAAATTATAAATAAATTATTTTTTTGTAAAGTACGGGTCATATGCAATAATCCATAAAACTAAATAATCAGCGATGCATAAGATTTCCCTTGCTATTCTTACCTACAATCCATTTTATGGAAAATACTTTCCGCACATCATTCAAAAAAACAAAAAGAAGATTCTGGTATTACCCTGTACTTTTAATCAAACAAAAAATCCTGCCGATAAATCTCCAGAAAATGTAACAGTGTCTGATCCACACTATCAACTGCTGCTACGCCATATCACCAGTATTGAGCACATCGTAATTTTTATCGGCAAAGCATCTTCGGGGGCTTTATCAATCATCGAATTGCTCTGTACCCACCTAAAGGCACATAAAGCTAAATTCTTTTTTATTCTTTGTGACCACAACCTAAATCAAAAAAAACAGTGCTTAGAAAAGCATCGAATCAGCAAGAAACGTTATCTAACATTTAAGGATGGTCATACACGTTGCAAAGAAACATTTTTGCTCCACGGTAAAATACTTGAACTTGCGTCACTCTACTAACAAATCCGTTTGGATAAGTCCTTCAGAAAACCGAAGGACTTTTTTATTGAAAAAGAGTATTGAAAAGGTGCAAGGTACCCTGCCCTGCTACTCCATCAGCTGCCAAGTCATACTGTGCCTGAAATTCCTTCACTGCCGCTTTGGTACATTTGCCATATATGCCGATAAAAGGACATTGTGCTCGAACAAAGTTTTTTGGTGGATACATATGCAGATCAGCAAGCGCTAGTTGAAGCATTAACGTATTAATATTTTTCTTTTTAGATTCACGAAGGGTATTGTTCCACACATAAGTAATATTTTTGCTTGGGTGTGTGTTCATTGTAATGTAATCCATAATACCAGCAACTGTTGCCCGTCTCATAACATTAGAGGTTGATTCAAAAAAATCATCAGCCATCATCGTTTCATAGAGATATGCATATTCAATTAATACGCTTGGTGTTGCAAGAGTTCGATTTGCCCCAAGTGCAATAAGTTTAAAATCTTTTATGACTCCCTTACTGTCGCTTTTCCCTACTTCACTTGGCATGTTTGTCTTATATAAAGTCCGACTTAAATGATTAGCGATTGCATTACCTATTTTTTCTCCCTCTACCGCCCCCAACAGTCCACCCTCGGGAACATACACCGCATATCCGTCATAATCACCACCAAATGCACTGCGCGGTCCATAATCGTTAAAATGAACATGCACCACTAAGTCATATTCATGCTCATCAGCCCATAAGTTAATCCCATACAAACGCAATGCCGCATCTTTTGGCGCATCACTATGGGGAACCTGAGGTTCTATTTCAATAGCCCCTGATTCTAATGCGCGATTAGTACGTAATTTACTACGCGCGACAAACCGCTCAATACGCTTCTTCTGATGATCAAAATAGTCTTGAAGTTCCGGAATATACCCATCTTCGGTACGCGCCAATGTGACGATAATTCCTGGATTTTGATCTAGGTCAGTGGCAATTTTTTTTGCCAATATGAGTGTCCGATCCGCCTCACGAATACCATTGAAACGCGCACCAGAAAATTCATCATCATGTCCAGGTACAATCAAGATTTTCACTTCTTGTCCTTCATTATATTTTTTATTAATACTTTCCTGAGTTGGTGCAGCTAATACCACAACCTGAGGAATAAAAAAAGTGACCAGTACGATCGGTACAAAAAAACGTTTAAAAAGCATACACCATTCTACCACACCACTGATGCTATTTTCCTTCGCGTATGCGTCTTACGGCAAGTGCCACTTGTTTTGGAGTCAACACTGCGCGCTTCGATCCCTTGTGTTTGCCGTCAACTTTTATTTTAGGTATGACATGCCAATGAATATGAGAAATACTTTTACCAGAACCTTTTCCTTCGCGGACTAAAATCGACATATCTTTATATCCTAATCGCCCAAGCAACCGAAATGCTTTTCGCTGCAAAGCGTAAACAGCATTCATTTCGATTGCGCTTATTGGTAAAAAATTTTCCACATGACGCTTGGTAAAAATAAGTAGGTGGTCTTTGGTATAAGGAGCAAGGCACACCATAAGCACTGCATACTTGTTACGGATAACCACCTCGCCTTCCTTATAAAAACAAAACGGGCATGGACGTTTCTGTTTTAATAACTTTTCATAATTCATACAAAAAACATACTTATTAAAATAACAACGAGTGCGACATCTAATATAACCTCACCTTTTGAATAGTAATCAATAAATCCTTTTACATTAACGGTAGTACTTGGATAAAAAATAAAATAATCTGACGTATCAAGCATATCAAGCAGCAAGTGCCCAAAATAGGCAGACGAGAATACAATGCCAAATTTTTTACTCACGAAAAATGATAACGCCGAGATTACTGCCGCAATTATTATATTATGCAAATACCCACGCTGATCGCCATACGGGTCGCTTTGATCAGTTACAACTTTCCAAAATTTTTTAAATGTGAAAAGCACTTTGTGTTTTGCATACGAATACAAATGATCAACATCAACCAGTACCGAGACTGCGATGGCGGCAACTGGATCCCCTGTTACCTTAC
>CAYZZD010000068.1:0-3842 GCA_964482675.1 uncultured Candidatus Saccharibacteria bacterium | reverse complement strand
ACTTCTTGATGCTGAAATCTTTTTTCCATGCAGCAATTCCTAAAATGACAACCAATGGATACATGAGGATCCGCTGATACCAGCATAAACGGCAGGGATTGAATCCCATACCATCGCTGTAGCCTAGGCTTCCTGCCATTGCCACGATCGCGATAATACATCCAAAGGCAAGGCCGTGAGTCTGTGTCCAGTGGTAGATTTTTGTATTGCCAAGCTGCTTGCGGAAGATACGCATGACAATCAAAAGCAAGATATCCGCTTGAGCAATGATGACTAAGATTCCTAAAACGGTATTGTAGGTATGAAGGTAGGCAATCATATTATTGAGGGCGCTTATCTTTTATATTTTCAAGTTCGACCGGAATCGGGCAGTTTGATCCTTTTGCCAAATCGGCAATCGACTGTCCGCCGGTTACGCGTGTTCCGTTTGGGTAATCCCAGGTCGGAAAGCTTTCAATGTTCGCATCTTTGCACACCTGAAGCAATGTGCCTTGTTGCGGTGAACATTCGATGTACGGAAGCTGCTTGTATGCTTTTTCAAATAATGCTTTTTGGTTCAAGCAATGAGGACACCATGTGGCACCATAAAACTTAGTGCCAGAATCTTTGACGCATGTAGCGAATATGCCCAAAGGTGAAGTCGCTGCTTCTGATGCGCTTTTTTTCGCACTATGGACAATAAGGACAATGATCGCGACACCGATAATGACGGCGACAATTGAAATAAGAGCTTTTTTCATGATAACGATAATGTTATTTAATAATTCGTATTACACGATGTCCGTATAGTATATGCTTTATTGTTCGATATTGCACGTGGGATTTTTTCCAATTTGGTAGAACATAAGTGCTATGGCAAACAGAAGAATAGCGGTCGAAATGGCAAATAAAAGATGTGTATTCTTAGTTAAAAAACCAGCGATTGCGTGTCCTCCGATTAGGGCGACAATACTGGCGATGATGGTTGGTCCACACGCAGCACATCCGAGACCAAGAAGTGCTACCAATGCACCGATGCCGCCGGCTGTGCCCGCAGCTTTGCTTTGGCTACGAATTTTCCATGCTGCATAATATGTTGTGATAAGTGTTCCAGTGCATAGCGCTGTCATGATAAACAGTATTCCTTGCACAGGTTCAATAAATAAGGTGCTTACGGTACTCGAGGCGATTAGTCTTAATTTATGGGTTAGCGGACTGTTAAGAATCGATATGATGAAGGCACGGTTTTGCACTAGGGCAATTGTAAAAAATACTAATGCACCGATAAGCAGGGTCTGAAAAAAAGCCTTCCGTGTAAGAACAAAGCGCACCCCGCATCGTATTGATTGTATTACTGTTGACATAAGCACCCGTGTTTTTTAAGACTGCTTAATCAATGACTGAATTATTGATTCGAAAACATTTTGGGGTTGTGCTCCGGAAATTGGAATCATTTTGCCACTCTTTGTTACAATAACTGTATATGGGGTTCCTTGCGCGCCTATCGCTGCGGCGTTAGCATCATCATCTGTAATGTGTTGACTGAATGTATTTGCTGCAGCGCATGCTTGAGTTTTTTCATCCCAATATCCAAGTTCGGTTGCAACATCAGCGCCACGAGTATTGCCGATATTTTGGTTTGCAAACAGTGCGTCAAGATATTTCCAAAATGCGTCGTTGCCATGTACGCTTGCGATACATTCGCTTATGTTGGCTTCAGATGTCGCGTGTTCGTGAAATGGCAGGTGGCGGTACACCCAGCGCACATCATTTGGATATTTATCCAGCATTGCCTTAAATGTTTCGTGCACATGGGTGCAATACGGACATTCGGTGTCTGCGTATTCGATTAGCGTGATTCTGGCATTTTTGTTACCCCGAACATGGTCGCTTTCGTCGACGGCTTTGATCAGACTTGTTCGCGCGTCAGCCGAGTTTTGGGTAATCGGTGCGTTTGCTGCCGAAGCTGCGGGGAAGTAGTGGCGGATGATGGGCGAGATGATGATCGCGGCTGCAACTATGACTGCAGCAATAATAATGGTTTTGGTATCAGTTTTTTTAGGTTCAGTTTCGGACATAGAAATTAGCTAGATGGGTAATTCGAACTAACCGAGTATAGCATCCAAGGTTTAAAATTCAGAATAAGCTAGTTATTGACATATTTGCATAGTCATGCTATTATTCTTGGCGAACTTACGATATTGACAAATATTGGATTGTGTTAAATAAGCAACGGCTTTTGATGATTCGAGATTCGCTGCTTATTTAACCAAAACAAGTATTATTACCATGGCAAGAAAAAAGAAAGCCGCAAAAAAGCCTGCTAAGAAAAAGGCAGCAAAGAAAACTCCCGTAAGAACAAAATGGAGTGGACGCAGAGCAGCAAAGGCTGCCAAAATGAACAAGAGAAAGCCTCTGAAGAAGTTAAAACGACTGAATGAGAAGCATATTGACCACATTAAGCAGGCTGCAGCTATAGTAACGGTAGTTCGTTCGGAGGCAAGAAGGAAAATCATATCTTTTCTTCGCGAGAACGGCAAAACCAGTGTTGGTGAAATAGCTAAAAGTTTAAAAGAAGGTCAATCGCAAATATCACAAAACCTGATTGTGATGAAGAAAGCTCAGTTGTTGACCTCTACGCGTGACGGCCAGTATATTTTTTACGAAATTAATAAGCCCGCAGTCAAAAATTTATTTAATTTGATTGCAGCGCTTGCCGACTTGTAACATTGGCGCAACAAAAGAGAAAAGGATCTGCGAAATTATGCAGGTCCTTTTTTATTTTTGAAAAAGTATGATATTGACCATTTTGATATAGCGTGTTATTGTACTTTCGGTTGCGATACTTCCATTAATTAGTATCTATGGGGTGAATAGAGAAACTCCCTGAATGCCCGAAAGGAAAAGCTGTAAGGCGCAAAATAATCTTGGTTAAATTGCTTATCTGTACAAAACGAAGGTTCTGTAAGGTCCAATCAAAAGCATGAAGTCCCGACAATGGTACTGGGACAGTAAACTGTACATTGAAAAATGAAAATTAATAACAATGTTAAGAATCTTGTGATTGCTTTGCTCATTAAAGTATGGCCAATTGGTTATTTTCGTGGAAGAAATGGTTATAACTATATTCAAGACTTTAATGCTTTTGAGAATCAATCTATAAATCTTTCTTTAAATGCTGAGCCAACTTTTCTAGTTGAGAAAGAGAAAATAATATGTACTTATTATGCAGCATGCGGCGTCCTATTTGGTTTTCATTGCCTGCTTGCAGAGGCTGGAGAAACGATTGAGGATGTCATTATGAACATTGCAAGGGAAAGCCGATATGTTCCCTCTCATCTTGTGCGTATCACTGATGTGATATTTCGGGATGACCTAAATGTTAATTCAGAGAGCGTGCGGTATGAAGTTTTCCCAATTAAACCTAGTGATATACTTTTGATGGACCAAAGAGTTTTGTGTCGTGAGTCCGAAGTAATTATTAATGGACCTGATCTAACTTCTGGTGAATGGAATGATAATTTACACTTTATTTTAAAAGATTACTCCATTGATATTAATGCGAAAGGTTTAAAAAAATATCCTGGCAGGAAGTATGATATTCATATACCGATAGAATTAAAAGATAAACAAAAAGTTAATCAACACGAAGTTTTTTATAACTCAAAAACAAAAACGGGATTTCTTTACAAGGCAGTAATGTACTTACCACTTTAAAAACTAAATTACGAAACAGGCAAAATGAAAGGAGTTGGTAAAATCGCCAGCTCCTTTTTAGTATAGAAAATGGGTTGTGGAAAACTTTTTGGAAGGGTAATGGGTAAGGCAGGGCATGGGGCGTGCCTTTTGCTGGCTCTCAGGCT
>CAYZZD010000067.1:0-3898 GCA_964482675.1 uncultured Candidatus Saccharibacteria bacterium | reverse complement strand
CGAGCATCTTTTTGATGTATGACTGATACAGTTCAGTGCGTTCAGACTGTCGGTACAGGACATCATATTCCATCCCAAGCCAGGTAAAGGCATCTAAGATATCGTCTTCATATTCCTTCTTGCTGCGTTCTTTGTCGGTATCTTCAATGCGCAAAATAAACTTTCCGCCATGTTTGCGGGCAAAAAGGTAATTGTAGAGCGCTGTGCGAACCCCTCCGACGTGAAATTTTCCAGTAGGGCTTGGTGCCATGCGTGTTATAACCATTTTTGGTGTTTCTGACATATGAAAATCATTCTAGCATATGTTTTTTAAAAGACGAATGAGATTGTTTTTGGTTATGGTATTATGCATGCATGTATATTGTTTCGGTCACAGTTTGTAAAATGGGGGTGTTCGGAGAAGAGCTTGCCTATCGATCGAAAACCCAAGTGCGCCCAGGCGATTTAGTGACCGTTTTTTTTCGTAAACAAACAGAAACCGCTATCGTGCTTTCGTGCCAAACATTATCTGAAGCACGTGCGATGATTCGCACCGCACGTTTTGCAGTGCAGGACATCAAAGCGGTTATCAAGGAGCAATTTTTCGATTCTCGCTTCATTGATGCCTGTGCATTGCTGGCCCCTTTGTATCAAGTTTCAGCAGCAAAAATTCTTAGCACCGCAACATCTATTTCATATGTAAGATCAGCGGTAAAAAATACTACCGATTATTTGCCATCACAACCATACTCGCGTGGCTACAGCACTGAACTGAAATCGCTCGTGTATCCTATGCGTATCACACAATACGCAGAATACATTGACGGTTTAGTTGCAAAAAATACCCCTACGTCAATTGTCATCGTAGCCCCAACTAATGCCCTTTCTGAACGCATTGCTCAGGATTTGCAATCGGGTGTCGCTGAATCATCAGTGGTAATTATCGCTACAACAAGGCCGGCTACTAAAAAGACTGCCGCTTTGGCAGCGGAGGCTCGCATCAAAGTATATTGCACGACACCACATGGCATGACTTCTGCTTTTGCATTTACCCCTGACACTATTATTTGTGAATTCGAGAATCATCCGCTATATCATGCGCCTACGGCTCCCTACGTTGATTATCGGTTATTATGCGACTGCGTTGCTCGAGTGTTTAACGTGCCTTTGGTCTATGCTGATTTTCCCCTTTCGACGCAAGCGTATACTTCCTATGGCAGTAATCGTACAGATTTTGCACCATTACTACCTGCGCAAGTCAGTGAAGCCGAATTAGAATTTCATGCATATGCTCGTAACGGAATCGTCGAAATTGCCAAGGTGGGCACACGCGAAGTGAACACCCAGTTGGGTGAATACAAGTTGTTCGGCAAAAAAGTAATGCAGGTTCTTTCTGATTTAGTTGAGAAAAAACAGACGGCATTCATTGTTGCGTCACGTCATGGATACGCACCGTCAATGGTGTGTAAAGATTGCGGTGCAATTATGCGGTGTGATATCGGTAAAGGCGGTTGCGGCGGTATGCTGGTTCTTAAAAATGTATTTTCCACCAAGAGTGAATCAGCAAGATCCTGCGTATGCAATGATTGTAAAACAAGTTATCCTCCATTTGATACCTGCAGCAATTGTGGTGGATATACGTTACTTTCTTTGGGGCTTGGAATTGAACGTATTGCAGAAGCCGTTTTGGCACTCGTCCCGCCCGAGATTGTCTATGTTCGTAACGAAAAAAATCTGTCTCTTAAAAATGTTGCCGACGGGTCCGCTTATCCTGACAATACGACGGCAGTCAGTTCGGCTGTATGTATCGGGACGATTTTCGACCTTGACGCTATTACAGGAAAATTCGATCATGTGATTGTGGTGTCACACGAGGGCATGCTGGCTGCACCGGTGACGAATATTTTCGATTACGGAGAACATGTTGCCCGTATTGTCCGTATGCATGCGAACAGTCAGGTGCATATTCAAACAAGTGATGAACGGTCAGATATACGGCTCTACACTGGTCATGACTATGCTAAACGTGCGTGCGATTACATTATGACCGCATACCAATTAGGTATATCGCCGGTGCCTGTATTAGCGCTTGCGGTGTCTGGCCTTGCTGATGCCCAAGCGAATGTTAAAAAAACACTCTCGGGTGCTGCCGAAAAAAACTCCTTAAACGTTCAGGCGATTTTTTCGTATAATTACCTCACTGCTAAAAAAAGCCTGGTTCCAGTGATGACCTATACGGTTGGAGGTTTTAGGGATCAACATACGCTTATGGAATATCTGCTTGCGGCTGCTGCTGATCTTGAGCGTATTCCTTATGTTCGTATCGCATATATTCCTTATCCAGCACAAAATCGTTACCGGTTGGGCGGATGGGCGTAAACTACCTCTATCCCCTTGCAAAATATCATGCTTGTGATACTATGGCCGCGTTATGGCAACCAATGTCAAAATCACAAAAAACGACAACGAACAAAGCGGCAATGTATTGCGCCGTTTTAGCCGTAAGGTCAAAGCAGCAGGATTCGTACCTGAACTAAAGGACCGCCGTTATTATTCTCGCAAGCCTTCGAAATTGCGCACACACAACAGCGCATTGCAAAAGCTTAAGAAGCGAAAAGAATATAGCCGTCTACAGAAGCTTGGTAAGATCGCCGTTCGCGGTTAAATCTATCTTCGTCGCATGGCACGATTTTTTTCAAAGCCAGCGTTTACTATTACCTCAAAAACCGGGGCTTGCCCCCCGGCTCTTTTGTTGCATAAAATAAAAACAGCTGTATTGGGATCGCGCTATGAACTATCGGTTGCGTTTGTCTCGCCGAAAGAGGGTCGCGCTCTGCATAAGCAATTTAAGAATACTGCCGAGGCGTTAAATATTTTTTCGTTTCCCTATTCATTGACCGAAGGTGAAATTGTCATGACACTTTCGGCTGCTCGTTCTGAGGCAAAACGATTCGATCACACCTATGGTGAACACCTGGCGTTTCTTTTTATACACGGATGCGTTCACTTGTTAGGGTATGATCATGGTGAGGCGATGGAAAAGCGCGAGGCGGTTTTCCTGAAGCAGTTCAAAATCCCGAATCCGTACAAAAAATAATGCATGCTGTTTTCGGCTGTGCTATAATCACAGTATGCGCCATAAGGTGATTGCCGGAATCGACATGGGAACCTACACGACACGTGTAGTCGTTTGTGAAGTACGCGAAGACGGCGGCAAGCCGCGCATTCTTGGAATGGGGTCAAGTCCTACGCGTGGGTTACGCCATGGATACGTCGTAAGCCGTTATGATGCGGTACAGTCATTAGTTAGCGCCATCGCCGAAGCCGAAAAGCATTCTCGTGTTCCAGTCTCAAATGCTTATGTTGCTATGGGTGGCGTTAGTCTTGCTTCACATGTCGTTTCCCATACGTTTGATATTAAAAACGCCGGTCAAGAAGTTTCTCAGCAGGATATCGATATGGCTCTTTCTACCATGGAACGGTTATTTTCTGCGCAGTATCAAAATCGCCGACCCCTTCATATGATTCCTATCTCGTACGAACTTGATGGTGTTGCTATTCCGGGTGCACCTTTTGGACTAACTGGACGAAAATTATTCATGAAGGCACTGTGCGTGTCTGCTTTCTCGCACCACATCGAAGACCTTTCGAATGTAATCGCAAGTGCCAATATTGCAGTTAAAGACATTGTCGCTTCACCTATCGCGTTGGCCGATGCATTATTGTCACCGCGCCAACGCACTGCGGGATGCCTGGTTGCTGATATTGGAGCTGAAACGGTATCACTTGTCGTATTTGAACATGATGTTCCAGTGTCCCTCGAGGTGCTCCCTATTGGTTCGACTGATATTACCAATGACATCGCATTGGGATTCCAGATTCCAATCGATAAGGCAGAAAATCTTAAGATTGGAAAACC
>CAYZZD010000066.1:0-3929 GCA_964482675.1 uncultured Candidatus Saccharibacteria bacterium | reverse complement strand
CATCAAAAAGATGCTCGAAAATGGACATGCATACGAAGCCGAGCCATCAGAAGGCTCAGGTAAGCCTGTAATCCGTTTAAAAAATCCCGGTAAACCGATTACGATTAATGATCAAATGCTAGGTGACGTGACAATTGATACTGCCGATCTTGGTGATTTTGTTATTGCCCGTGATATCGATTCGCCGTTATATCATCTTACAGTCGTTGTTGATGATTGTGAAATGGGTGTTACCCATGTCATTCGTGCACAAGAACATCTGGCAAACACTCCGCGACAAATACTTATCCAGGAAGCCATTGGATGTACTCGTCCGATATATGCCCACATCCCACTAGTACTTGCACCCGATAAATCAAAACTTTCAAAACGCCACGGGGCTACCGCAGCAACAGATTATCGTGCATTAGGGTATCTCCCTGAGGCGATGATCAATTTTTTGGCGTTCATCGGCTGGAACCCAGGCGGCGAACAAGAACTATTCTCAAAAGAAGAATTGATTACATTGTTTGAACTTAACCAGGTACAAAAGGGTGGGGGTGTATTCAATATTGATAAACTGAAATGGTTCAACAAAGAGTACCTAAATAAAAAATCATTCGACGAGCAAAAAACATACCTAGCCGACGTACGCACTTTTTTTGAAAATCTTTGCGAATGCACTTTCAGTGAGGAACATTGGGATAAATGTATTCCGATCATTATCGAGCGCATTCATGTTAAAACCGATGTCATTGAACTTTTTCAGGCAAAAGGAGAGTTTGCATACCTGTTTAAGCGCCCTGATGAATATTCTCGCGAAGATATTTTCTGGAAAAAAGATACACCTGAACGTTCACGCGATATCTTAATTGAATTGCACAAAATGTTATTCGCATACGAAGGAGCATGGGACAAAAACGGGTTATCGGCAATGCTTATGCCCTTTGCTGAATCCGAGGGCAAGGGGACTGTGCTTTGGCCGCTACGTTTTGCTCTTTCGGGCAAGCGTGAATCTGCAGACCCTTTTACTCTTTTATATGTACTAGGAAAGACAGAATCTTTGGCGCGCATAGCCTACGCACTTCAGTATGCCTATGATACATCCATTGCAGCATAAGCTAGTACGCACTCTTGCCGCTTGCGTCTTTTTGGGCGCATTATTATTTGCTGTACATCCGATTGCAGCCAATGCACTTAACACACCCAAGGACGACCTAATTCAAAAAATAGCTGATCTTGAAGAACAAATGGCGGCGATTGATAAAGAACTTTCTGGCATTGCAAGCACCAAGCAGACACTGTCATCGCATATTGCCGAATTGCAGTTAAGCCGCAAAAAGCTGGCGGCTCAAATTGCCGAAGCGGAACTACAGCTTAAGAAAGAGAAATCAAAGGTTGCGGATCTTGAAAATTCAATTGACGAGCATATTCAGACGCAAGCGATTCATCGTGCTACATTGGGCCGACTGCTTCGTGAGGTCAGGGCTGCGGATGATGAAAATGGAGTCGTTATGCTTTTGTCAGCCAGGGATGCGCGCGACTTTATGCAGGGTTACAGCGAGCTGCCCCTTATTTTTACCGCACTAGGAAGTGCAACGCGCAACTTATCGCTTATCAATCAGGCTTTGGCTAACGAAAAAAGTGAGACGGAAGTGACAATTAAAAAGACAGCGGCACTGGCATCACAAATTAAAGGGCAGAAATCGGTATTTGATTCATTGCATAAAGAGGCATCCGCTAAACTTGCAACTACTGCCGATCAGGAAAAACAATACCAGATACAGCGCGAAGCCCTTGCAAAACTCAAAGCTGCATTTGAACAGGAACTGTATGCATATGAAGCCGGTCTTGGATTCGCAGGTTTCAGTAAAAATACCCCAAAAAGGGGAACTGCGGTTTTAGCATGGCCGCTCGACGACGTATTTGTCACGCAACTATTTGGCAAAACCAGCGCGTCTGCTCGTTTGTATCTTTCAGGGTCTCATAGTGGCGTCGATTTTCGTGCATCGATCGGCACACCAGTACGCGCTATGGGTAGCGGTATTGTTGTTGGTACGGGCGATACCGACATCGCATGCCGCGGAGCTTCGTTTGGCAAATGGGTTTATATCGCATTCGATAATGGCCTTGGTGCAACATACGGACACCTTTCAAGTATCGCTGTGCAGAAGGGACAAAAAGTGAGCACCGGTGATCTTATTGCTTATAGTGGACAAACCGGCCACGCCACTGGCCCGCACCTCCATGTCAGCTTATATGCATTAAAAGATGCTAATGAGAAAGATTTAGTACAGATAGCCGGAAAGGAAAGTAATGCATGTAAAGGAAAAATCTTGGTTCAACCACGCGCGCCTGTTGAAGCATATTTAAACTTACTTGATTTTACTGGTCCGATTGATGCCAGTAAAATAAAACTATAACTAAAAGGCCCCACATGATACGCAGGGCCTATTATTTCTAATTTAATTGGCCAAGGCTCTTGACCATAATTAAATTTCCCGAAGTAGTTTTTCTTGCAATCTTTTTTTCCTCCATTATTTTACGTAGAGTAATAAGCGCATAGCGCATCCGGCCTAAGCAGGTATTAATGGGGGTGTTTGTTTTATCGGCAATCTCCTTGAAGGAGAGGTTGAAGAAATGTCTGAGTATTACCACCTCACGCTGCACTTCAGGGAGCTGTTCAAGCAAGTCTTTTATATCTGCTTGGTGCGCTTTTTCGTCGTACTCATCATCATCTTCTTCTTCTTCGAAAATAGTACCGCTTTCTACATCTAGCTCAACAATTGGTGGCTTGCGTTTTTTCTTTCGAAAATAATCTATACATAGATTATAGGCAATACGCAGCCCCCAAGGAGCAAACAATGCATTTTCAACGTAATTACCCTTACGGAGATTATGTGTTATTTTAATGAAAGTATCCTGAAAAATATCTTCAGCAACTTCCCTGTCTTTTACCAGACAATAAATTGAAGTAAATATTTTATCCTTATGCCTTTCAAAAAGTGGAAAAAAGGCGTTTTCGTCTCCTTTCTGATAGGCGGCAATAAGCTCTGGGTCTGTGCGGGTATCTTTCATGCGTTATTGGTTTTTTGGTTAACAATAGATCAAAAGAACGGTTACTTTTGTATTAAAGCACACTAGACGAAAAAGGGAAGGGTTACCAAAAAGCGCCCTGCAGGGCGCTTTTTGTAAATTATCGGCAATATTATTTCAGGGTTTTTACCCGAATGGTTCCGTTGACGATTTCAAGTCCATATTTTGCATCAATTTTGAAATCGGCTTTCATTATACCACTGGTGTCCATCCCAAATTTTGTTCCCGGTGCATCAACTGTTCCTTGATTCCAGATTGTCACCATATTGTCATCAGCCACGTAGACATTTGCATCATGGCGAGTCTTTACCACAACAACAGGTGCAAATACATATTCATGCGCCTCGGTCGAATACAAAGAATCATCGGCATCAAAATCAAAGTTAACACTTGAATCTTTGTCAGCCTCGACAGTGACGGGAACAGAAAGGGTAATAGTCTTTGACGGCATACGAGCCTCGGTCGTCGTGCCATTTTCAAGCGACAAGGCGACTTTATCTACCGTAAGACGAACTTGATCATAGACACCTGCCGCCACCGTACTATCCGACATAAGGGCATTACGCTGCTTCGCCTTAAGATCAAACAAAGCATATGTTCCCGCAGTAGTATTTACCGTGACCCAACTGCCACCCTTGGCATGAAGTTCGGTTTTACTAATCGTAACGTTTGCGGCCTTCACTGACTGCACGGGATTTATCTCGGCAGTGATTGAAAATACTACCTGTCCCTTACCCTTAACTGCTGCCACACGTTTTGAACGGGGAGTCGTCTTTGCTGCAGTTGATTGGGTAGTTGTATGGTCATCGCCGACAGGCATTGAATCAGCTTTTGGTTTACTGATAAAATATACT
>CAYZZD010000065.1:0-3957 GCA_964482675.1 uncultured Candidatus Saccharibacteria bacterium | reverse complement strand
TCCCTTGTTCGACGCTTCATGAAAAAGTAGCGGTGCCTACCTATATTCGTGCAAATATAGGTTCGATAGTTTCGGATACCCCTACGTTAGGTGGAGCGTGGTATGTTGATTCACTTAAAATTAATAGTGATAGTAATTCAGGAACAGTTGTCTATTCAGATGGGCATGTGCAGCATACCGCAGACTTCTCGTACTTGTATGACGAGAAAACAGGGAAAGTTATTATATCGATTATTAATAAATAATATTTTATGAAAGCAATTATTGCAGCGATAGTAGTTGGGGCAGTTATTGTGGGTGGGTATTTTATTGTTAAAGCTAATAAGACCCTATCCGATGCTGACCATGTTGTTGAAACGACCACACAGCAAAAGCCATCAGGAAAAAAAATGGCATTTGAGCAGTTGGTAAAACAAGGAGGCGCGTATGAGTGCACCGTGCATCAGTATGTAAATGATACGGACACAATTGGTAAAGTTAAGATCAAAAACGGAAATCTTCGTGGCGAATTTTCAACGAATTACAATAATACCGTTATTGATACTCACGTGATTATCAAAGAAGGGTTTGCTTATACATGGACATCGGCAATGCCAAGCATGGGCTTTAAGGCAAAACTTACTCAAGATGAATCGGGCAACGTTGCTGCAGGAACTTCAGGTAAATATACTTGGAACTATGCTCAAATCGGCGATTATGATTGCAAGGAAGCTGTTGTTTCCGACAGCGAATTTGCCGTTCCGACAAATATCAGCTTTAGTACGATCGGATAATGCACAAGCGCGATTTCAGCGCGCATCATAAGCGGCTGTTTAAAAAATTAAATACTCCCGCAAAGGTGCAGGATTTCTTAAACAGTATTCCTCAGAATTTTGAAACTGACGGTCAAGATACCTGTCGCGCCCCCTTGGGTGTTATGCAGACAAAAAAAGCGCACTGTATTGAAGGTGCTATGTTAGGTGCATATATTTTATCACTGCATGGGCATGTGCCATTATTAATGCATTTGCAATCAACCAAATCTGACTATGACCATGTTATAGCGCCGTTCAAAATCAACGGCTTATGGGGTGCACTCTCGAAGACCAATCATGCCGTGCTACGATACCGTGAACCAATCTATAAAAATATTCGCGAATTAGCTATGTCGTACTTTCATGAATATTTTACGAATGATGGTAAAAAAACGTTACGGAGATATTCAGAGCCACTGGACCTTAGTTTGTTTGTAGATGATTGGATGCTCGAGAATGGCGATGTATGGGGTATCGATCAGGAGCTCGATGCTGTAAAACATTTTGACATTGCGCCTAGGCATGCAATTAAAAAATACAGAAAAGCTGACCGCATAGAACGGACAATTGGAAAATTCACAGAATGGAAAAAAAGATAATTTTTTATGGTATACTGATTGTAGTAAAAGGTCACACAAATACTTTACTAGATTTATTTCTTACATAGTACATATGGCAAAAGGAAATGATAGCCGCCGAAAGGAGGCAAAAAAGCCAAAAAAGGCTAAAAAGAAGTAGTTTTTAACCGCCTGGCAACACCTGCTAGGCGGTTTTATTGTAGCATTCCTAAGTCAGATGTTTGTATATGAATATAAACAATAAGGTCTTTTGTAATGTGCCTGAATTGTGATATAATTTTATTGCCATGAAATTAAACGTAGAGCATAAAATAGCCGACTCAGGAAAAATCACCAAGGCGGTCAACGATATATTGCCCCCCGGTGTAAAAAAAATCGACATGCCGGTCTCTTTTTTAGAAAAAGAGACAAAGCTTAAAAATACTCTTGATGAACTTGCCGATGATATTGACTATAAAGTTCAGCAGCTAAGGGAAAAACTTTCTGTCGCGCTGCATAATCTTGATGATAGTAATGAGGTGAACTCGGGGGCCATGAAGGACTCCTTGGCCAGTATACAAGATGAGGCAGCAAAAAAAATGAACGATTTTATTGCGCACTATGGGGGCTTCGCAGAATCTAATCCGGAATTTCATAAGATGCTGCAAGAATTCCAAGCGCGGGAAAAATTAAGGCATTCTATTAACAAGCTTTCCGAGAATATGCCGGCGAAGGAAAAGACTCTTAAAGAACTTCATGACCTGGAGGATCAGATTGATCAGCATGAAGCGTTGGCCAACGCTTATAGAAAATTCGCAAATTCCATTACCAATATACTTATTGACGAAGATAAGTATGTAAATTAATAACTAGTTATCATCAATATGCAATCAGATGGTGTAAAGTTTTACAGTGTTATTACAGGAGTAGTTATTGTCTTGGTCGTTATTTTAATATTTGCAATCCGCGGTCTAACCCGCACCATTACTGTTGGTGAACCAGCGGTTGAAACACCGACAGGAGTTGTTGACACGACTACTGTTCCTTCGGATGCTGTAACGGAAACTCCTTCGGATACTGGTACTGCTGCCGAGACTCCTGTAGTGCCCGCGACAGATGCAGATCAGGAACTTATTAATGCACTGCAGGCGATGATTGACTCGAAGGTTATATTTAAGGCGGGCAGTAAGGGTGCGCAAGTGGGTACATTGCAGACTTTCTTGAATAAATACAATAAGACAACGACAAAAGTCGACAATGATTTTGGTCCAAGTCTTACCGCTGCAATCAAGACATATCAAGGTAAAAATGGTTTACCAGTTACCGGACAAGTTGCTGAAAAAACATTAAGCAAAATGATCGAGTGGCTTAAAGCGAACTAAACACGTTACTTTTAGAAAAGCTCCGCGACTGCGGGGCTTTTCTTATGCTATAATCGTGCCATGACTACCATATTACTCGTCGTCCTTATTGTGCTCATTCTAGGGGTGCTTTTAGTGTTAGTATTTGGCCGTAATAATGAACCAAAGGAGACCGAAAGTGCCAAGCTTCTCTTGCAGCAAATGAATGAATTGGCCCGAACAATGGATGCAAAAATGAACGAATCACGCACTGAAATGCGCAGTGCTGTGCAAACACAATTTACTGAATCGCAGCGGCTACTGCGAGAAATTAACGAACAGATGAGTCGATCTTTAGTTGATGTTGCAAAAGAGCAAACCAAAACCAATGAAGCAACACGACAGTTCATGACCATTGCCGAGCAGTTGGGTAATCTAGAGAAAACGTTAAAACATCAAAAGCAGCGCGGAAACTGGGGTGAAGCGTCGCTTGAGCTTATTTTGCAAAATACACTTGCGCCTGGGCAGTACAAAATGCAGCACGAATTCCTAAATAAAGAAAAAGTTGACGCAGCCATCATTACTAAAGAAGGCTTCATCCCCGTAGACGCCAAATTCTCACTTGATAATTATAATCGAATCATACAAGCCGTTGATGATCGGCAACGTGAAGAACTTGAAGAAGAGTTTAAAAAAGATCTTAAAAAACGCATTGATGAAACAGCAAAATATATTCGACCCGAAGAGGGCACGTTGCCGTTTGCCTTTATGTATATTCCAGCCGAAGGTATTTATTACGACCTTTTGGTAAACGAAATCGGTGCAGTAAAGGTGAATACCCGCAACCTTATTGACTACGCATATAATGATAAAAAAGTAATCATTGTTTCGCCAACAACGTTTATGGCATATCTACAGTCAGTCCTTTACGGATTTAAGGCGTTTAAAATTGAAGAAGGCGCAAAAGAAATTCGCAAACGTGTTGACGAACTCGGTAAACATTTGAAGGCATACGAGGATTACATGATAAAACTAGGAAACACTTTGGGTACTACTGTAAACCATTATAATGCTGCTTATAAGGAACTGGGAAAGGTGGACAAAGATGTTATGCGCATTACTGACGGTGTGGTATCCATTGAACCAATTGCGCTTGATAAGCCAAGTCTTGAATAAGTTGCTAAAATCGAATTTTCTTGTAATATCTACCTAGTTTTTGCCGGAGTGGTGGAATGGTATACACGTGCGACTCAAAATCGCATGCCG
>CAYZZD010000064.1:0-4021 GCA_964482675.1 uncultured Candidatus Saccharibacteria bacterium | reverse complement strand
GTTTAAGTTATCTTTGATATCCGGGTTGTTCTTGGGTCCAGGGAACTCGTAACGGCTTTTATCAGACCTTTTCAAAAATCCGAGGCATTAATACCAGTTTTCATCCAACCTTTTTAAAAAACCAGAATCCGCGCGTGCTCGCGCGGTTCCTCCGACCTCAGCCCTCAAACAGGTACTCGGGCTTCCGGCGAGCTTTTTAAAAAGGTTGGATTGGTTACTTTTTTGAAGTAAGGCAGTTCCTTTACTTTTTAGGGACTTGCGCCAATCAATCCAATTTTTAGCTACGCTTTTGAAAGACATGTTGGTATTAAAAATAACCCCATCAGACCTTCCCAAAAAGCTCACCGCAGGGGCTTGGCCCCGAGGTGGGCGAAATTTGCGAGCACGCAAATATTCGGGTTTTTTGGAAAGGTCTGATAAAAATGGCACTAATGCTTTTTTTCTTTTATTTCAATTCAAGTACAACCGGACAATGGTCCGAACCAATGACCTGCGGCAAAATGTCACATTTTTTTATTTGAGATTTCAGTTTCTCTGATACGAAAAAGTAGTCGATACGCCAGCCAACATTCCGCTCGCGCGCCTTGGCGTACGGCGCCCACCATGTATAAAAACCTTTTCCATGATGAAACAAGCGAAACGCGTCAACGAATCCAGCTTTGATGATTTTGTCTATTCCTTCGCGTTCTTCTTTGGTGAAGCCATGCCCGCCTTCGTTTTGCTTTGGGTTACTCAGATCGTCTCAGTATGCGCAACATTCAGGTCGCCACAAAAAATAACCGGCTTCGTTTTTTCAAGAAGTTTTGCATAAGCTAAAAAAGCAGGATCCCATAATGCATGGCGTAGGGGCAGTCGCGAAAGATCCGGTTTCGAGTTTGGAGTATATACATTGATCAAAAAAAACTTCTCGGTCTCGATAGTGATCATGCGGCCTTCATCATCAGGATTGCCGTACTTGTCGGTGAGCGGAAATTTCTTTGTAATCGAATCCGGAAAACCAAATGTTATCGATAACGGTTCTTCTTTCATATACACCGCGGTGCCGCTATAGCCTTTACGTTTTTTTGAATGTGAAAAAAATGCACGGTAGTGGGGAATCGCTTTTACTTCGTCCGGTAGTTGGTCAAACTCGACTTTAGTTTCTTGAAAACACAGCATGTCATACTCGCCGTGGGTAAAATGGTGCAGCAACAAATCGGCCTTGTGCGTGCCGCGAATGCCATTTACGTTCCAGCAAAAAATTCTCATACGGTAACTTTACCATGTTTTGCGACTTGATGATAAAGTTATCAGGCGGTTGTATTAAATTCTTGTTAGGTGTATGATTTTATTAAGAAACCATCTTTTTTCACAAAAAGTTATGTATGGAACCGTTTAACCTAATTGCTGCGGCATTGATGATTGTCGCTTTTATGTACTGGTATTTCAATGACGAAATTTCTAGGCGGAAAATAAGATATTTTCTTTATCATTGTTCGAACGGTATTACCCTCGAATACCAACCGCATATTGGTTTTGGTTTTGCTGTATCTATTAACAACACTCCTCACGTAACTGATTACACTAATTTGGCCCAGGAAGAAGATATTCTTGCTGGCGAAACTTGTGTCACTGTGGTGGATTAAATTTCATGCTGCTGTGTTTAATAAGAGGGTCGCCCAATGGTGACCCTCTTTGCTATTTGACATTTATTATTGTCGAGGTGTACCATACTAAATAAGTAATTTTTGGAACCAATTTTCTAATCAAAATTAAAGCGTATGTCTTCCGTATTTTTAAATTTATTTTGGGTGTGCTATTTGTTTTTTATTATCATTTGGCTATCGTATCACGATTACAAATATACAGGTAATGAAAAACAGCAAGAGCACTTTATGCATTTCTACATCCATATGTTTAGGCACGTAAAAGTTAACCTGCCAATATTTGAGGTTGACCTTGGGCAACTTGATGAGGCGAGGTATGAAAGGAATACAACCCGGGGTATAAATGGGGATAAAGAGCTCAAGCATAAACTGCTGACACAAGCCGAGCAGATTGGCATGCAAAAGTTTCCCCGTGCAGCTTAAACTTCAGTGCTGCAAAAATAAAAGGTCGCCTTAATGGTGACCTTTTCATTTATTATCGCTTTGAGTGAAACTTTTTATGAATTTCGCGTAGTTGTTTGTTTGTGACGTGTGTATAGATCTGCGTCGTTGCGATATTGGCGTGTCCAAGCATCATCTGTACCGAACGTAAGTCGGCGCCGTTGCTGAGCAGGTCGGTTGCAAAACTGTGGCGTAGGACGTGCGGTGTTACTTTTTTATAGATACCCGCCTTTTGTGCGTAATGACTTACGATGCGTTGGATTGACCGCGGAGTAAGGCGCGCCCCAGCTTCGACGACTTTCGAAGTGTGAGCAAATAGTGCTTCGCCCATATCGGCACGCTTTGTAAGATATTTTTTAATAGACTCTTTTGCTTGATCGGACAAAAATACCACGCGTACTTTTTCACCCTTACCGCGGATTGAAAATTCGTCTTTTGATAAATCCAAATCACTGTTAAGCGAACACAGTTCTGATAATCGCAAGCCGGTCGAGAAAAAAAGTTCCAATATGGCGCGGTCGCGCAACGCCTTGAGATCTTCACCTTGGGGTGCACCTAGCAGACGATTAAGGTCCTCGACTGAAAGTAAATCGAGTTCACGTCCGCCGACCTTTGCTAATTCGATGACGTCGGGCGACACAGCGGCATGTCCGGTTTTACGCACGTACTTTAAGAAAGACCGCAATGCGATAAGGTGATAGTTCTGTGAGTTTTTTTTCATCGTTGCCTGTGACTGGCCTTTTACTTTTATCCCTGCTGCGCGATTAAGCTCAAGACGGAATTTACGAATCGCTTCTTCGGTGATATCGGAAAGTTCTTTGATATTCGCCATCGTAAAAAATCGTGTGAGGTAACGATCATAATTTTCGACAGTCTTAAGACTGCGACCCTTTTCGATCTCGATATATTCCAAAAACCGATTTTTGTGTTCGACTGCGTTCATACTATGTATTATATCGATAAATGT
The DNA here is from genome assembly GCA_964482675.1 of uncultured Candidatus Saccharibacteria bacterium. Lineage (GTDB taxonomy): Bacteria > Patescibacteriota > Minisyncoccia > Phycocordibacterales > UBA1006 > CAYXKF01. Next base: position 967 of record CAYZZD010000064.1, on the reverse strand, counting down.
CGCAAAATAAAAAGGCGGCACGAATAGTGTGCAGCCTTGGGGTAATGATGAGGGTATTAAAATTTTTTGATGATCCGGTATGTTATATGTACGCGTACCGGTGAATCGCCACAGCAGATGGGCTCTGAAGTGGTGAAAATTAAAGGTTCGCCTGGGACCAGCGAGCGGCCCGCTGTCGAGGCAATCATGCAAGCCATATAACCTGGAATGGTGGTTCCCAATCCTTCTTTGTTATATGCATAGATGTTGGTGGTGCCGAATTGCGGTGATGCTATCGTAGAAGGGAAGCAAATCGATACATCAGGCGGGTTGCCATTAATTGTGGCATACGCTGTGGTTTGAAAATCGACATATACGATGGCTTGTAATACCTCAATTATTTTGTTTGAATCCGCGTTAGGAATCAATATTATGGGTATATTGTGGCAGCCGTTAACTTCTGCCGTTGTAAGTGTGTCTACAAATTCATACAGTTCACATACTGGCTGTACCGTAGTTTGCCCACTACTTCCCTGTGTGCAAAACGGGCGCCACCCAATGCCCGAATCGTAGTACCAATATTGGCTAAGGGATATATCATATACCATTAGCCCATTGGCGGGGTTTGTTACAGCCTTTCGTTGGGTGCTATCAAGCCGGGGCGGCAGAAAGCCTTTAGTCGTTGATTCTAAGTGCAACAGTGCACTTGAATCCGGATTCGATGTACCTATTCCTACATTTCCTACTACATTCGATTGGCTGAATACATAAGCGTTAAGTACACAACTAACTCCGATCAAAAATAATATCTTTTTCATGTGCTTGATTTTGATGCAAGATACCATGCAAATGCTAATTTATCAAGTGATTACCTGACATCAAAAAAACTCTTCACCGCAGTGAAGAGTTTTTTTTTGTGATAGGAGTAGGTTATATGTTAGAAGCCGCTGCGGGATTTGCCTCAAGGCGTTGTTCGTCGAGAGGCTCG
>CAYZZD010000063.1:0-4056 GCA_964482675.1 uncultured Candidatus Saccharibacteria bacterium | reverse complement strand
ACATCTTCGGGCTCGCGGTCATGGACTGCAATCGCATCATCGGAGGATGGCAGCGTGTTGGCGGCAGTTGCCTACAATGGATACATTTATATCTCAAGTGATTCAGGAGTAACATGGGATGAGTATACCGGAGTAGGTACTCAAGAGTGGAACTCGATAGCCATGAGCAGCGATGGAACAAAAATGATTGCTGGTGCCGGCTATTTTACTCCGAATCGGGTATATATTTCGACGGATAGCGGGGCAACCTGGACTCAGGACGCAACATTGCCAGTTGCTCGATGGATGGCGGTAACTTCATCAAGTGACGGCGGTACACTTGCGGCATTGCCATTTAATGCAAAGGTCTATGTATCGACAGATGCTGCAACAAGTTGGACGCAGAAAAGCAATGCGCCAGTCGGAAACTGGAACACCATGTCTACAAGTAGTGATGGTGCGAAGATTGCAGTTGTCGGCGACGGATCATATGTCTATGTTTCCACTGACACCGGAGAGAACTGGGTCGAGCGGACTTCTTTAGGTGCAAAAGAATGGGCGACTGTAAGTTATTCGCCCGCCGGAAATGCCCTAATTGCTGGTGTAGGGTGGAATCACCATGGTGCAGTGTATTTCTCGACAGATGATGGAGCGACTTGGTCTGAACAATATGATGCAGGAAGCGGTCAGTGGTTTGCATCAGCAATGGCAGAAAATGCAGAGCGATTGATAATCGCAAAAGGGAATACTGGTCCCATTTATACCAGTACTCAGGCGACATTTGTTGGTGGTGATGGTAGTGCAGAGGACCCGTATCAAATTCGCACATGCGAGGGCTTGCAGGCGATGGATGATGATCGCAGTGCCTACTATGAACTTGCAGGGGATATAAACTGTGTTGATTCTGCAGATTGGAATGCAGGAGAGGGCTTTGAGCCAATAGCGCAAAGCGGTGCACATTTTTCGGGGTCGTTAAATGGAAATGGATATCATATTTCAAATCTTACTATTGATACTAGTGATGATATCGACGGCCTGTTTGGATATTTAGATAGCGCAACCATAGAGGACTTTACTTTGGAAGATGTTACGGTGACAGGTGATGTGTATGTAGGGGCAGTAGCAGGGTATGCTTACAATACTATCTTTGATAGCGTATATATCGAGGGAGGGGAAATTACTGGCACTGACCATGTGGGCGGTTTTGCCGGCACTATTATGACATCGACCGTAGCTGCTTCGGGTACAGACGCAGTTGTTGTCGGTACTGGAGAAAACGCAGGCGGGTTTGTGGGGCAGGCCCTCTGTACCTCTACCTACGATCAGTCATACGCAACGGGGGATGTATCGGGAAATGTATTTGTCGGCGGTTTTGCGGGTAGTGATAGTTGTATCGGCGCAGGTGGAACGTATAACGAAGTTTTGGCAACCGGTACTGTTCATGCTGAAGACAGTGATGCGGGAGGATTTATTGGACTTGCTAATTTAACAACCCTGACTGATGTGTATGCAACGGGTGACGTAGACGCTGGTATGCGCGCAGGTGGTTTTATCGGTACCATTACCGGCGGAGTAATAACTAATGCATATTCAAAAGGTGCGGTTAGCGCAGGCACAAACTTCAATGCGTTTATTGGCGAAGTATTTGAAGGACCTCCAGTGATGACAAGTTCGTTCGTTGATACCGATACTGCCGGTGCTGCACCTGCGTATGGTGTTACTGGTAAAACAACCGATGAAATGAACGATTCTCAGACATTTATCGATGCATCATGGGATTTTGAAACCATATGGTATCGCAAAGATGCGCAAAATGATGCTTATCCTTATTTACAGTTCTTTTATAATGAAACATTGCCACTAACTATTAGCGTTCCAGAGGCAAGTAGCGAACAGCCGCTACATCAACCCCTGGAAATAACTTTTACTGTTGCCGAAAATATGGGCCACAATAGCCTCATGTTATATTTTACTCCTCAGCTTGTGGGCGATACAGTGGAGGTGCATTTAATGGATGCACCAGCTTATACCCCGCAAACATTTCATATTGACCCTGATCACATAAGTTCAGCTCCTGAGGTAGTATCGACAACCGCAGAAGCACTTACTGAAGGATTATATGATTTAATTATGGTGTATCAGGACCTTGCAGGTAATCCTGCTGCAGGTGATACCGTAGCTGACATTCAATTTGTTGACGAGCCAATACTAACAACAGTCGAACCAATTCCATCAGAAGTGACTGAAGATGATGCTGTGTATGTATTCCAGACATCTGAAGCATGTGATCCACTTGCCGAAATTATATCGGCAAGTATTCCCGGTAGTTATGAGACCCATATCGAAGGTACGGAAAGCGCAGATACCGATGCAATCGCATATATAAGTGGGCTCAAAGTTGGAGGAACCTACTCAGTTAGCTTCTCCTGTACCGATGATGATTATCACGGGATTGAATCGAATACACTTACGGTAGGTCCATTTACGGTACTCGCAAATAAAGGATCATCAGGTGGAAGATCAAAGAAGTGGCGCAATGAACATCCGATAGTTTCTGTGCCGGTAGAAGTTGCGGCTCCCCAGTCAACAGGGGCTGTATTGACTCTTGATATTCATCGGACACTAAAATTTACCATGACTGGAGAAGACGTTCGCTTGTTACAAAAGCGTCTAAATAGCTTAGGATTCACTATCGCTACGACTGGACCCGGGTCGGCTGGTAATGAATCTATAGTATTTGGACCTAAGACTCTTGCTGCAGTAAAGGCATTTCAAAAAGCGCGGGGACTAGTTGCCGATGGCATTGTTGGGCCCAAAACTCTGAGTGCGTTAATGCAGTAATAGCAACGCTTTATACAAAAGCCGCGCAAAGCGGCTTTTGTTTTGCGCAATAAGTGTTACAGTTGGTATATGAACTCGATTGTAACGCTATTCATTTTGGCTATACCGATCGCATGTATTGCTTGGACAGTAACTCATGAGGAAGTATTTCGAGAGCCCCGAGAATTTTGTGTACATACAAGTAAGCATGCCCGAAATATTATTGTCCGAAAATTCTTCTATCTTTTTACGTGCGAATATTGTTTTAGTCACTATGTTGCTGCTGTATTTTTAGTGCTTACCGGATTCACATTGCTTTTCGATGATTGGCGGGGATTTGTGATTAGTGGATTTTCATTGGTCTGGATCGCGAATGTTTATATGAGTCTCTTCGCACATGTACGGACTGATATGAAAAAAGATAAAACCGTTATAAAAAAGCTCGAAGAAGAAATGCGATAATTATGCGTACATTTTTTTATACCATAGTGGATAACATAATTGCACTATTTCGTGGAAGAAATATTTTTTGGCATATCCTAATGATTGGCCTTACGCTCATACTGGTAGTTTCGGATTTTGATTGGTGGTATTTTATCCATATTGCAGGTACTCCTTTTGCATGGGTATTTAGCTTGGCGGGCGTGGTGGGTTTTTTCGCACCATTTATTATCGGACTTGTGTTTTTTGCCTGGGGATGGATGAGTCATCAGACACGGTTATCTACTGCCGGATGGATTACAGCGCAGGCAGGATTTTTGGGATGGTTAATTTCATCAAGTTATAAAGTATTTACCGGTCGCAATCATCCACCTCATATCACCGCGACTAATCTGATAGACACAAGTCATATTTTTCACTTCGGTATTTGGCAAGGCGGTATTTTTTGGGGATGGCCATCATCGCACACCACTGTTTCATTTGCTATTGCTTTTGCTCTAATTTTTTATTTTCGGGAAAAAAAATGGATACCGTTACCCGCACTGGCCTATGCGCTATATATCGCTATTGGTGCGTCCGCAAGTTTTCATTGGTTCTCAGATGTTGCTGCGGGAATTATTTTAGGTACTTTGATTGGTGTTATTGTCGGCAAAAGCTTTTTGGCTGATAATCTTGCGTCGTAGGCCATTTTTGACTATAGTAGGCAGATGTTAAAAGTTACCAAAACACGTTCTACCCACGCCGAGCTTTCAGGTGAGTTTACTGTGCTCTTGTTTTATAAATATGTCGATGTTGCGGATCCTAAGCAGCTGATGG
>CAYZZD010000062.1:0-4127 GCA_964482675.1 uncultured Candidatus Saccharibacteria bacterium | reverse complement strand
TGCATCACGGTTTGTTGGATTTAAACCACACGCAGGTGAAATCCAAAAGCGCAACGTAGGATCAATGATGTCGATGGAAACCGGAAAAGCACTTACATTTGCACTGGGCAATCTCCAAGAGCGTGGCGTACTATATATTGGCCCCAACACTGAAGTGTACGAGGGTATGGTTATCGGTAACACATCGAAAGGAGACGAGATGGCAGTAAACCCAATTAAGGGTAAGCAATTAACCAATATGCGCGCATCGGGCACCGACGAAATGATCATGCTGGTTCCACCATGGGAACTTTCAATCGAACGTGGACTTGAAGTTATGACCGACGATGAATACCTTGAAGTAACACCAAAGTCGGTACGTTTACGAAAGCAATTTTTAACCGAAACCGAACGCGCAAAAGCAAAGCGCCAAAAGCTTGGATAAACAGCATATTGTAAAAGCCGCTTCTTAATCGAAGCGGCTTTTTTTGAAGCATGTGGGGATCGTTACAATGTTGCTAACTCAAGTTTTACAAGCAGCTTATTAAATTTCTCTTCAAGCTTATTAAATTCGGCTCGCGAGACAAATTCACGGTCATCATCTGTAGCAACATTTTTTTTGTTTTTAGTACCTCCACCCGGCTTAGAATTCGTAGGGCTCGGAGGACCTTTTTTTACCTCTGTGTGCATAAACTTACATTTAAATTGAAAAATAAAAAGAACAACAGAGGGGTTCAAGATTAAAGTTAATCATAAAAGGTCCAAAAGTCAAACATTCCTGTGGGACAAAAAAAGGGTAGAATGCATCCATGGCAACATCGGCAAAATTTGAAGCGGCATACCAGCAACTGAATGCGGCACAGAAAAAAGCCGTCGACACTATCGATGGACCAGTTATGGTAGTTGCCGGACCGGGAACCGGAAAAACCCAGGTATTAGCAATTCGCATTGCAAATATTTTGCAAAAAACTGATACGCCGGCGGATGGTATTTTGTGTCTTACCTTCACTAATTCGGGCGTGCGCGCCATGACTGAACGCTTGCGCACCTATATCGGCAGCACAGCATCGCGCGTGATCATCTCGACATTTCACAGCTTCGGAATGAAATTACTGGAGGAGTTTTATTCCTACCTTAATTTTGAGACGCCACCGACATTGATTGATGAACTGCAATCAGTAGCGATCTGTGATGAGATTTTACATCAAGGAAACTGGAAGCACATTCGCACCCGCGCAGATCCTGCAATCTATTTTAACGACATTAAATCATTGGTCTCGCTGCTTAAGCGTGAACGCATTTCGCCTGAAGCATTTTTAGCTGCCATCACCGAAGATATCCTATCACTCGAAAATGATCCGGATAATATCTCAAGTCGCGGAACAACCAAAGGCCAACTAAAACAAGAGGTACAAAAAAACATTGAGGCACTTGAACGCACAAAAGAGTTGGTTACCTTTTATGAAATATACGAGACACTCAAAAAAGAACGCGAACTACTAGACTATGACGACGTTCTTGAAAATATCGTACAACTTGTCGAAACATCAGATGATGTGCGCGATACGATCCGCGAAAGATACTTGTATGTATTGGTCGACGAGCACCAAGACTCAAGCGGTGTACAAAATGAATTTTTAGCACGGGTATGGGGAGGGACCGAGAAGCCAAACATCTTCGTCGTGGGGGACGACCGCCAGCTGATTTACGGATTCGGAGGTGCGTCATTATCCTATTTTGAAGGATTTAAAACAATGTTTGGCGGCGTACGGTTGTTTACCTTGACTGACAATTATCGATCGACGCAAACTATTTTAGATTCTGCAGATCAACTACTTACCAGCTCGCTTGCTGATGCAAAGTTACTGGGTAAAAAAGGCGGCGAAAAGATTACTCTGGTCGAATGTGATTATCCCCGCGATGAAATCATTAGCGCGGGTTTGACTATTAAGGAGAAAATTCAAGCTGGCATCGACCCAAACGATTGTGCAATTTTGGTTCCAAAAAATGCGCAAGTAAAAAATGCAGTACGTGTGCTCATTGATCTCGGATTGCCAGTCGCCGCACCTAATGCGATAAAGTTATTTAATGCACCTGAGACACAATCATTATTACAAGTATTACACGCAATCAATAATACTGCTGACAGCACGCAGGTAGTGCCAACTATACTGGATCCATTGTCACGCGTCGCACCACTTGATGCGCACACCTATCTGGCGAGCGTTCAAGCGCGCACTGTCACAGTGGCGAAACTACTAGAATCAAAAGAGCAAAGTATCCTTACGTGGGGCAAAAAACTTGAAAAATGGGCATTGATGCTTAATGAAACAGACGTTTACGGACTTATTCAGCGTATCGGTGACGAGTTATTACTTCAAAGCGCTACAGATCATGATACGTTGACCAAACGAGTTGAGATAATTCGAACCATGCTTCACTTAGTACTAGCGCAGCAAGAAAAAATGCAGAGTGCCCACAAGCTGACATTAGGGCAATTTTTGGCATTCATTGCACGCCTTGAAGCCTATGGCACCGATGTTCCATTAGCAGTGTTTGCTGCCGACGCTGGCGTGAAAGTAATGACTTTGCACGCATCAAAAGGCCTTGAGTTCGACTATGTATGGATCGCCCATACTGATGAAAAAAGTCTCACCAGTAAAAAAGCCTTGGCGTTTACCTTGCCCGAAAAAATTAAGGCTCGGGTTGCAGAAAAAGACGAATTAACAATCAAACGCCAGCTTTACGTTGCCATAACTCGTGCGAAGCGCTTTTGCACGCTGTCATACGCTCGTCATGGATATACGGGCAGCGAACAAATACTGGCACAGGTCATACAAGATTTGCCGTCAGACGGCCTCGTAAAACAAACGCTTGCAGATTCAGAAGCCTACATAAGGCAAAACAATATTACTGCGTATACCACAGCGACAGCAATACCCAAAAAAGAAGATACTGTCCGGGAGCTGGCACACCTAGTGTCAGAAGAGTATCCGAAACGTAATATTTCTGTTTCTGCATTGAATAACTTTTTCGAATGCCCATGGAAATGGTACTTCAGAAATATGCTGAGCCTGCCCGAGATTGAGACACCGAGCCTTATATTTGGAAACATCATCCACGGTTCGATCGAAGATATTCTAAAGAGCGGCGACGTTCCCACCGTCGCACAGTTGCGCGCTATTATCCAACGGCGTATTGAACAATTACCAGGAATAAATGAAACATCAGCACAACACCTGTTAGATGAATCGCTTGAAATATTATCACGATGGAGCGAGACGCGTTTATCACAAATAGCGCCCGAACATCAAAGCGAATTTCCATTTTACAATTTTCATGATCCCGAATTCGAGCATCTGAAAATAACCGGCAAGATCGATTTGATTGAAAAACTGGACGAGGTAACCGCTCGCGTGACAGATTTTAAAACCGGAAAAGCGCGTACGAAAAATGAAATCGAAAAACGTGATGACGAAGGCCGCATGTCTGATTACCTGCGTCAGTTGGCAATGTATTCTTATCTGCTTTCAGGTAAAAGTAACGACATGGTATCGGTTACCGAATCCCGCCTTGAATTCGTCGAGGCAGACCCCGAAAGTAAAAATGCCGTATACGCGACCCATATTACTGCTGATGAAATCGAATCATTAAAAGATGACATCCGCACATTTGACCGGATGCTAAAAGAGGGAAGTTGGATTGACCGTCCGTGTAATTTTAAACCATACGGAAAGACGGATGCCGAATGTGACTATTGTAGGCTATCAAAGATATATAAGCATTAAAAAGGCCTCTGTTTTTTCAAGGGCTTTTTGCCTGTTTTGTGAAATTTAATTAACTGTAAACTCTGATTTACCAGTAACATTCCAACAACCGATAACTCCGCTAATAATACTACAAGTCACCATAATAAATCTCCCCTACAACACAATTATCATTGCCCGAAACTTGAAAAATTCTTCGGGCATGAAAACTCTTGATACTTTTATTTATAAAAAATTTTAGTACCATAGCTCACATCGGGCTGTAGTATAACGGTAGTATACATCCATGGGGTGGATGCGGCCCGGGTTCAATTCCCGGCAGCCCGAACGAAGACATTCTATGCGCTATTCAAGCCTATTACCTAGGCTTATTGACGAATC
>CAYZZD010000061.1:0-4172 GCA_964482675.1 uncultured Candidatus Saccharibacteria bacterium | reverse complement strand
AGGATTCGAACCTGCGACCAATCGCTTAACAGGCGACTGCTCTACCGCTGAGCTATCCCGGAATATAGAAACCCATCTTTTTTTACATTAAGATAAGCTCTGCTAATATAGCAAAAACTTTAGATAAATCAATGACTCGCCGCCTCGGCAGTCGGAAGTTTTTTTGTCTTAGCTGGCAAACTGTATTGGGCACAGGTTGGCATATCTGACGGGCCAAATTGGCACTCAAAACGATGTACCTGAGCCTCGAGCTCTACCGCATACTCGCCGCCCCCACCGAGCTTGTCAAAAAGGTATAAAAAGCACAACGAGCCGACGACAAGGACGGTAAAGTAAACAAATGGCCGTATAGCGCTCCAGATAATCTGCATATACAAAGTATAACAAAACCGCCCCTTTGTTCAAGGAGGCGATTTTGAAAATATATCAGTATTACGCGTCAACGCCGTGGCGCTTGTAATCAAAAGTCTGGATATCTCCGAACCAGTGCTTGATTTCGTGCGCTGCTTCTTCGGGGGTTTCTGAGCAGTGAATGATGTTCATCACTGCGCGCTTTTCTTTGTTTGCAAGTGCTGGTGAGTCGATAGAAAAGTCGCCGCGAATGGTGCCGATCTCGGCCTTATATGGCATAGTATCGCCTGCAATCTTGCGTACTACGTCTACAGCATGAATGCCCTGCACAACCATCTTTACCAACGGTGCCGATGTCATGAAGTCCATAAGCCATTTGCGGATCTCGGGTCCGATTTTTGCGGGATCCATAGTACCAAAGTCAGCCATTGCATCGTATCCGTATTTTTCGTAAGTCGAAAGGGTTTTGTTGCCCAAACGGGTGATCCACGCTTCATCTTTTGGATAGTGGTCGTTGATAAGATCATATGACGGCTGGAACATTTCAAGGGCAACGATCTTAAGATCGCGCTGTTCGAAACGGCGGATGACTTCGCCAGTAAGGCCTTTCATAACGCCATCGGGCTTCAGCATCACATATGTTTGTTCTTCTTTCGGATTTTTCATACATTAGTATTCTGATTGTTGGATAATGCCGCCATAGTAACAGAAAGGTCTGCAAAATACAACTTACTTTGTAAAACAAAAACCGGCCAAAGCCGGTTTTTGTTTTTGAATATCGATCGATTACCAAGCAAGGTGAGCGAATGCTTTGTTGGCATCTGCCATCTTGTGCGTATCGTCTTTCTTCTTGACTGCATTTCCTTCGTTCTTCGAAGCAAGTACTATTTCTTCGGCAAGGCGTTCAGCCATCTTGATTCCCTTCTTACCTCGAGCTTCTGCTACGATCCAGCGAAGCGCAAGGATGGTGCGTCGGTCTGGGCGAACTTCGCGAGGAATCTGGTAGTTTGATCCACCGACACGGCGGCTGCGAACTTCCATGGTAGGAGCGGCATTCTTCATCGCAAGGTCAAAGACCTCAAGCGGGTTCTGATTACCGGTCTTTTCTTTAATCAGCTCGAATGCATCATACACGATCGTCTGTGCAACGGTCTTCTTGCCTGACCACATGACGTAGTTCATAAGGCGAGAAACTTTTTCTGATCCATATTTCATATCAGCCACAATAGGGTTTTTTCGTTTGATTGGTCGTCGCATAAAAATTATTTAGGTCGCTTGGTACCGTAGCGTGAACGTGCTTGGCGTCGCTTGGCAACACCTTGGGTGTCGAGTCGTCCGCGCACAATCGTATAACGGCAACCGGTAAGGTCCTTCACGCGGCCACCACGGATAATTACAACGCTGTGTTCTTGCAGATTGTGTCCTTCTCCGGGAATGTACGCAGTAACTTCCATACGGTTAGTAAGACGAACGCGGGCAATTTTTCGTACCGCTGAGTTAGGCTTTTTAGGAGTGGTCGTCGTTACTTTGGTGCACACACCGCGCTTGAACGGAGCCGCGTAAAATACAGGCTTGTTCTCAAGCGCATTGAATCCGCGTGACAAAGCAACAGCCTTGCTTTTGCGGGTAACATTTTTTCGATTGCGGCGCACTAATTGGTTCAGTGTTGGCATAGGTGATACATTACTTATTTTACAGGGTTTGGCAAGGGCCTACTTCTTAAATGGAACACCAAGGTATTCGTAGAATGACTGCCCAGCTTTTTTCGACCCTGCAGTTGAAACCAAAGTTACTGCCAAACTAAATACATCCCGAACATCTTCGTTCGCAGTCTCAGGAAAGATAGTGTGTTCGCGGATACCGAAGGTAAGGTTGCCGATCGCGTCAACTGAATCACGTGACAAGCCACGGAAGTCTTTTGTACGTGGAAGTGCAATATGGATCAATTTATCCAAAAAGTCGTTCATACGAGCGCCACGCAGGGTGACATACTGCCCAACAGGATCACCAGTACGAATCTTAAATCCTGCGATTGATTTTTTTGCTGCAGTAGCTGAAGGCTTTTGGCCAGTGATTTTCGCCAATCGCTCGGCAACATGCTTCTGGAATTCGCGATCTACTTTTGCGCGCTTTCCTGTTCCGACACTGATAACAATTTTTTGTAGTCGGGGTGCCGCAAGCTTGTTGGCATAGCCGCCTTGGTCCTTTAGGGCCTTGTACGCATTATCAAGTTTTTGCTTCATTGTTTCCATATGATTTATTTGATCTCTTGGACTGAACGCTTGGTAATGCGGATTTTCTTATCCGAGACCATCTTATAGCCGACGCGTGAATGTTTTCCGGTCTTACTGTCGACGATCATGACATTTGATGCATGAATTGGGGTAGCCATTTCGATGATCTGGGATTTAGCACCCTTGATATTCGCGCGCTTCTTTTTTCCAACCATGCGTACGCCTTCGACGATAATCATGTTGCTATCGCGAAAAACACGCATAACCGATCCCTTCTTTCCCTTATCTGCGCCGGTCATAACCATGACACTGTCGCCTTTTTTGATCTTGAGTGATTTCATATATTAAATAACTTCAGGTGCAAGTGATGCAATTTTCTGGAATCCTTTCTCGGCAAGTTCTCGCGGAATCGGACCGAAGATGCGTCCCCCCTTTGGCTCCTTCCCTTTTTCCAGAATAACAACTGCATTTTCATCGAAACGGATGTATGAACCATCCTTACGGCGGAATGCATTTTTCTGACGAACCACCACCGCACGAACAACGTCCTTTTTCTTTACCGCCTTGCGAGGTTCTGAACTTTTAATCGAAATAACCACAATGTCGCCGATCTGCGCATAACGTCGCTTTGATGCACCAAGCACCTTAAAAACGCGACCATGCTTTGCGCCAGTGTTATCTGCAATTAGTATGTTTGAGCCGTCTTGAATCATATAATTATGCGTTTACTATCGTAAAAGACTTGTCTTTCGAAATTGGACGGCATGCCTTAATCATAACCGCTGTCCCTGGTGCAATCGTAGCAGCATCTTCAGCATGCACTTTAAACTTCTTACTAACTGTATAGTATTTACCGTACCGTGGATGCTTAATGAAACGATCAACACGAACAATCAATGTCTTTTGCATCTTGTTTGAAACGACAACGCCAGAAAGGAGCTTCGCTTTTGTTTCGGTATTCGCTTTTGCGGTAGTGGTTTTTTTCATAAAAAGTAATTATGCGGCCTTTTTCAAAGCGGTCTGTATTCTACTGATTGTTCGACGAAGCGCAAGCGACTTATTGGTATTCTTCTCGGTCATTGAAAAGCGCAAGTTACGAAGCTCTTCGCTTTGTTCTGCGTGCATCTTGGTCAATTCATCCTTTGTCTTTTTTGATAGATCAGTGTATTTCATATAATTAGATGGTGATTTCGCGTGATACTACTGATACCTTTACTGGCAACTTTGCACCAGCCTTACGCAATGCTTCACGAGCGATAGTTTCGGTAACGTTATCAACTTCAAAAAGCAAGCGTCCTGGCTTTACCTCAAAGCAGAAGCCTTTTGGATCACCCTTACCTGAACCCATGGGAGTTTCGGCGCCCTTTTGCGTTACCGGCCGATCAGGAAAAACGCGGATCCAGTAGGTACCGTTTTTACCCAAGGTTCGTGAAACTACCTTGCGGGCAGCTTCGATCTGGTTTGACGTAATGCGAGCACCAGTCGTAGCCTTAAGCCCAAACGATCCATATGAAAGTTTCATCCCGCGGGTTTCGACAGTCTTCTTGGTCGCATTGCGTCGGGCTGATTGCCATTTTCGATGTTTTA
>CAYZZD010000060.1:0-4196 GCA_964482675.1 uncultured Candidatus Saccharibacteria bacterium | reverse complement strand
AACTTCCAATTAATAGTGTTAATGCAACGATTAGGGTTTAACTTTTTTCATGACTAAAGGTTTTAAAGTGTTGGTTAGTTGAAATTTTGTAAAATAATAATATGTACTATGATAATTGTCAATATCTCTTCAATCAAATTGAAGAGGTAAATATTTCGTGTACAATTGCCTACATGAAATACAATCTTAAGACACTCAAAAATAAACTGCGCATTTTGACAGTCCCGATTACTGAAGCCCAAACAGTTACTGTTATGGTATTGGTTGCGGCGGGCTCAAAATACGAAGTGCCTACCAATAACGGCATCTCACACTTTTTGGAACACATGTGTTTTAAGGGAACGACAAAACGACCGACACCGCAACACATTACACACGAGCTCGATAGTCTTGGGGTTCAGTACAATGCATTTACCAGTCATGAGTATACCGGTTACTACATTAAGGGCGCGGTAAAACATTATTCGACTATTCTAGAAATTATTTCGGATATTTATTTGCATTCGACTTTCCCTGAGGCCGAGATGAACCGTGAGCGTGGGGTCATTATCGATGAAATAAATATGTACGAAGACCAACCGCAGCGAAAAATCGACGATGTGTTTATGCAGCTTGTGTATGGTGATCAACCTGCAGGTTGTACTATCTTGGGGCCAAAAGAAAATATCCAGACGTTCACTCGGGACATGTTTTTGCAGTATCATCGTGAGCATTATGTCGCTGCTGGAACCCTTGTGGTGGTATCTGGTGGCGTGGAATCGAAAAAGGCAATAAGCAGTGTTTCGAAAGCGTTTGAGCCAATTGCGAAATCCAAAAAGCATCAAAAGATCTCTGTCAAAGAGAAACAAATAAGTCCAGCGATAAAAATCGTGTCCAAAGAAACTGACCAGACACATATCATGCTTGGGTATCGTACATTTAAGAAAAATCATCCTAAAACATTAGCTGCATCCTTCTTGGCAGTAGCCTTGGGAGGAGGAATGTCCAGTCGTTTGTTTGATCGTATTCGTGAGCAGATGGGGGTAGGCTATTATGTGTATGCCTATAATGATACTTATACTGACCACGGCATCATCAAAATAGGCACAGGAGTTGCCAATGACCGGGTCGAAGAGGTTGTAAAAGCCCTGCATGAAGAATGCATGAGATTTGTTAATGAAAAGATGTCGCAAAGTGAGCTGCAAAAGGTGAAAGATTTCTTGATTGGCAATATGTATCTTGGTCTCGAGACCTCAGACTCTTGGGCTGATTTTTACGGATTCAGTGAAATATTAAAATCAAAAATCCAATCCCCAAAAGAACGCGAAAAGATGATTCAAAAAATCACTGCAGGGCAGGTGCAAAAAGTTGCAAAAGAAATTTTTGTGCCAAAACATGCCAATTTGGCTCTTATTGGACGTTTTACCGATAGTGGAAAATTAAAGAAAATTATCAGTTAGTATCTTGTCATCATCGTGCAGCAAACCCCTTTCCATGTCTGCTTTTTATGATACACTGGCTGCATGGAACGTACACGAACCGTCTTTGACATCCGTCCCCGCACTTTCGTTTATGCGGGTTTAGCGATCGCGTTCGCGTATGCGTGTTGGCAACTGCGCAGTGTCTTTTTACTTATTGCCGTAGCGCTTTTGATTTCAGTCTTCGTCGAAGCAGCAGTATTAAAACTTGAGCGCGTTAAAATTCCACGAATCGCCGGAGTCGTTTTAGTGTATGTCACCGGACTGGTTATTATCTTCGGGCTTCTGTACCTTTTGATCCCGATCTTTCTTGAAGAACTTATTTCGATTGCAGGGCTTTTTCCTCAAAATGACTTATTGGCAAGTATTGGAACAGTATTTCAAAATATTTCTTCGGTAAAATCGTCATTGGGGCATAGTGAGGCGCCCCTTCAGGCAATTAATGCTATTCGTTCATCGCTGACTACTTCTGGTATTGTAAGCTCCTTTAGTCAGATTTTTGGCGGGTTGGTTAATTTTGGTGTGCTGATGGTTATGTCATTTTATTTTTCAATCCAGCATAAAAGTGTCGACCAGTTTTTGACAATCCTTACTCCTCATAATTACGAAGAACGGGTGCTGGGTATTTGGAGACGTTCAAAGGTACGCATTATGGCTTGGTTCCGTGGACAGTTATTATCTGCTTCAATTCTTGCAGTGGCAACATACATTGGATTGCTGATTATGGGTGTTCCATATGCATTATTACTTTCGATTACTGCACTGGTGTTCAGTCTTATTCCTTACGGTATAGTCATTGCGACTATTCCTGCGGCAGTTGTTGCAACATTGGGCGGTGGCGTAACCTTAGGTCTTTTGGTAATGGGGTATTACGCCTTATTGCAACAACTCGAGAATTACGTATTGCAGCCTGTTATCATGCGCAGTGTCACCGGAGTACCGTCATTGATTGTGCTTATTTCAGCAATCGTCGGAGTAACGTTAATAGGATTCTTTGGATTAGTATTGGCACTTCCTGCATGTATAGTGATCATTGAATGCATGAATGAATATGATCGCCAGCAAGTATTGACGCTTGAAAAGCGTGAACACAACGTGTAAGTTCTATAATATGAGCGATAAAAAAACACAGTATATTACGACCACGCTTCCGTATGTGAATGCGGATTTGCACATGGGGCACGCGCTTGAATTTATTCGGGCTGATATTATAGCGCGTGCAAAACTGCTACAGGGCTTTGATGTGTATTTTAATACGGGCACCGACGAACACGGTATGAAGATTTTCGAAAAGGCGAAAGAAAAGGGAATCGAGCCCCAGGCATTTGTTGATCAAAGTTTTACCCGCTTCAAGGATTCGGTGCGTATATTCGGTATGATTGATGATGTGCATTTTATACGCACTACAGATGCGCGTCACGAGAAGATTGCGCAGGATTTCTGGATGCGGTGCTTCAACAATGGTTTTATTTATAAAAAAAACTATCAAGCAAAATATTGCGTTGGTTGCGAGGAAGAGAAAACAGACTCTGATCTTGTTGACGGACAGTGTCCTGAACATCCAGGCCGTCCTCTAGAACTTATCAGTGAAGAGAACTATTTTTTCAAGTATTCTGCCTTCCAACAGCAGCTGCTTGATTTGTACGCAGTGCGTCCTGATTTCGTTGTTCCTGATTTTCGTTTTAACGAGATCAAGGCATTCGTTGCCCGCGGATTAGAGGATTTTTCTATTTCACGTTTGAAGACAAAAATGCCATGGGGTGTTGCTGTGCCGAATGATCCTGATCATGTAATGTATGTCTGGTTTGATGCATTAACCAATTACATTTCAACATTGGCTGACGATGGTATTGAAACAGTCGATGCGCTCATGCAAAGCGAAAAATTCAATACATATTGGGTGAATGGCAATCCGATTCAATATTGCGGTAAGGGCAATCTGCGTTTCCAGTCGGCTATGTGGCAGGCAATGCTTCTTGCGGCGGGCGTGCCGAATTCGCATCAGATCATTATCAATGGATACATTACTGCTGATGGAGGGGTAAAGATGTCTAAGACGCTTGGTAATGTCGTTGATCCTAAAGATATCGTCGCCGAATACGGCACTGATGCGTTGCGTCTATTTTTAGCAAAAGAAATAGGCAATTTTGAAGATAGTCCGTTTACGATCGAGCGATTCAAGGCAGCATATAATGCACATCTGGCAAATGGAATCGGAAATCTTGCTTCACGTATTTTGGCGTTATCAGAAAAATATCTTGAGGTATGTCCAGTGATTCCCGAGCAGACAATTCCCCAGGAATTTTTTAATCGTCTGAATTCTTTTGATATTGCGGGTGCAACGCAATTTGTTTGGGAATCCGCACAGGCGCTGGATAAAAAAATCCAGGCCACTGAGCCATTTAAATTGGTTAAAACTGATCTTGAGGCCGGAAAAGCATTGATCGAAACGTTGGTATTAGAGCTTTACACTATTGCGCGAATGCTCAACCCGTTAATGCCTGAAACTAATAGTAGATTAAAGAGTCTTATTAAGGAAAACAAAAAACCAGAAGCGCCGTTATTTTTACGTAAAGAATAGTTATGAGTTGGTTTTTGATCGCCATAAGTGCACATGTCATTTGGTCGGCGGTAAATCTGGCAGACCGCTATCTCGTAGTACGATTTAAGGCAAGCGAGGCATCCACTTTGGCGTTGGTTATGTTTACTGGGCCATGTACGTTGGTTATCGGATCAATA
>CAYZZD010000059.1:0-4219 GCA_964482675.1 uncultured Candidatus Saccharibacteria bacterium | reverse complement strand
GCTGCACCTTTTTCCGACTTCGCGCAACATCCACCCAACTGCCTTATGCATTAAGTCGTGCGTATCATGTAATAACTTTTCAGCAACCCATAGTGCAAGTTCGCTTTTGCCTTGCTTAATAAAGTGAAACGTACTGATCATTGCAATACGCCTTTCCCAAATATTTTCTGACTTGATAAGCGGCAACAAGAATTTCTTTTGCTGGGATATTGAAAGATCGCCAAGATATAACCCAACGCAATGTTCGGCCGAAACGTCCACCAGATCCCAATTGTTTATTCCTTGAATGTTTGCAAGATAGAAATTACAAAGCGCTTTTCTTTCTTTTGAGAGTTTAGCTATTTTGGTTTTATGGGAAAGTAAAATCACCCCAGCCAGCCGATGTTCGTGCCATTTACTGGTAATAAGTTTTTTAATGTCATTAAGAGGTAAATCAAAATAGGGTTTTAAAATTGCCCGAGTAGTCGGAACCGAAATGCCTAAAAACTTGTCGCCATACCCATACTGCCCTTTTGCAGTTTTAAAAAACATCGCCACAGCGCCCGCACGCTGGGTGTTTTTATGTTTCTGAAATTCTTTATTAAGTTCATTGTATTTATTTTTCATTTTGATCTAATCTTTTTGCCTCAGCCCAAGCAAGTTCGTAAATCTTTTTCATTGCATCGGCGATCTCGGCACTTTCGATAATTATTCCCAACTTTTCGCGCCATGAGGCAATCATAACTTTATTATCATAAATATTAATTTCGGGATGAAAACCAAATTTTTCGCTTGGAATAATTAATGACTGGCGCATTTCCTGACTATCTAAACTTGCACGCTCACGAGCTTCTACGGATTCCGGGAAAATGGCTCGGATAGGAATCCCCTTTTTTGTTCGTCGTTTGTAATAGAGAGGGAAATAATTAGGCAGCGTGGGTTCAATGTCCTCAACACTTGCATAAGCAAGAATCTCCCCCTTCGAGGAGAGTGTATCCTCATATGCGCGCTCAAGTCCATCCCTTCCTTCGTAGAACATTACTCTGGGACGCTCGATCAAATTGTGCATGGATTTTAATTCCGGAATAATTTTTCGTGCTTGGACTAGTCGCTCCTCATCAATATGGAGTTTTTCTAAAAGCATTGCCTCGATTCTGTCTGGCGATTCAGCAATATATTCTTGCTTTGGCTCTTTACCCGAGACTTTTACTAATCCTTTTGACTCAAGAGCACCCAAAATGTGGTATCCGGTCGGTCGGTTAATTCCGGCTTTTAATGCAATCTGCGATACGGTTCCTTTACCTATTTTTAGTAGTGCCAAATAGATATCAATTTCCTTATCCGCAAAGCCAATAAATGCCAGCGTTTTTTGAATTTCTAAATCGTTATTTTCCATATTTCCATTGTAACAAAAGGAGCATAATTTGTCCAATGATTTGAACAGAATTTTGTGTATTATAAATTTATATTGAAATATAAGGATTATCTTGTGCATCTCTGTTCTAAACACTTGATATTACACTAGAATATGCTATACTACCCTCAAGGTTCCTTGAAAAACGTTTTGATTGGTTTAACGGGGCTATTCTAGAAGCCCCGACTAACCAATTAAAACCAATACAATGAAAACGAAAATTTTAATCATCGACAACGAATCAGAAAACATTTCAGCAGCTTACAGCCAGTTTAGCAAAGTAGAAGGAGTAGAACTTACGGTGATTCGCTCTTGTGAAGAATTTGATAAGGCCTTTCGCCCTCATCTTTGGAGCAAAGCATGGCCAATTGTAGAAGTAGAACCGAACCCCATTGCACAGTATGATGTTGTATTGACTGCCCTTTCTCTGCCGTTAAACCACTATGAGATGCGCGCCCACACGGATGAACATACAGGATTTCCTTTTGGGGTGCATATTGCTGCTTTTGCAAAGCAAGCGGGTGTAAAAATGGTGGGTGTTGTAGAATCAACATTCCAAGGCGAGTACTATAATTGGCCATCTGAATTTTTTCCAATCTGTTATTTACGACGACTGGATGGACCAAATGAAAGAAACCATGATGAGATGTCAGGAAAGTTAGGAATGGTAATGCCTATTTTTGGCGCATACGTAGTTAGATGGCTTGACTCCAAAAGGCCGACTGGAAGAAAGGGGGAATATAAAAACCCAGATCGAGAGGAAAGTTATTTAACGAAAGAAGAAGAAAAAGGATGGATTTTGGCATATGAATACTTAACAAAAAACAGATAAATACGAAATAGAAAGAACGCAAAAAGCCGACTCAAAATGGGTCGGCTTTTTTGTTTCACGAGAAACTAATTCCCTTTTCGTACTTTATGTTTCGCATGTAACGCAGCGACTTCAGCTTCTTCTAATTCTTTTTGTTTCTCTTTCCCTGCCTCACCTAATTTCTTTAATTCGGCATCCGAGAGATCCAAAAGTTCTGTTGCACGTTTCACAAGAAACTCTTGTGTATTTTTTTGCGGGTCTTCAAGTACTTCTTCCATTAATGCATTAAGTGTCCAACCAATGCGCGGTCCTGGTTTCACGTCAAACGTTTTCATAATTGTGTTTCCATCAATCTTTAACTGAGAAACAGAAATCGGATCACGCAGCGCTTCTTCGATCATTGCTTCGTATTTGCGTAAGCGGTATGGATCTTCTTTTGCGCGACCCATACCTATGCGATCACATCGTCGCACCTTCATAAGATCCCAAATCAATTCCGGTGAAACATTGCGGATGATACGCCGAACAGCCGATAGAGTTATTTGATCAGTATCACTAAAGAACATATGGTAGCGAATAAGCTTCACGACCTTATTTATTATGTCATTATCGTACTTCATGTTTCGCATGAAACGCTCAGTAATCCTTGCACCAACTACTTCGTGCCCATAAAATGTATGCTCTTTTTGCGCAGCATCAAAACGCTTTGTTGGAGGCTTTCCAATATCATGAAAAAGTGCAGCAAGTCGCACGTGAAACTCCCAACCATTATCAGCCGCAAACTGGCATGCTCGAACTAAATGTTCGTATACGTCATAAATATGGCTCCTGTTTTGACCAATACCGTAAGAATCCATTAAATCTTTAGAAATGTATTGCAATAATTGGGTTTCACGTAAAACATTAATACCCTGCATCGGATTAGGCGACGAAATAATCTTATTAAACTCATCCCTGATCCTTTCACATGAAACCTTAGAAAGTAAAGAATAGTTAGATTTTAAAGCTTCAAAGGTTTCACGTGACACATTAAAGCCTAGTTGCACATGAAAACGTACGCATCGCATAAGCCGAAGCGCATCTTCTTGGAACCTTTCATTAGGATTTCCAACAGTTCTAATCGACATGTCTTTTATGTCCTTTATGCCTCCAAATGGATCTACTACGTCGTTTAAAATTGGATCAAAGGCAATAGCATTTATAGTGAAATCACGTCTTGAGAGGTCATCTTGCAGTGTTGCATTAAAAGACACAGAGTCAGGATGCCTGGCATCAGAATACCCGCCTTCAGTGCGATACGGGGTTATTTGAATTTCTCGAAATGCTGATTCACAAGGCTCCTCTTCATTAATTACAAACACGGTACCAAAATCATTCTCGTAAACAGTCTTTGGATATAATGCCTGAATCTGATCAGGATTAGCGTTAGTTGTAATATCCCAATCTTTTGGCTCGCGATTCATTAGAACATCACGAACACATCCACCTACAAGATATGCGGAATAACCGGATTTATGCAAAATATCCAAAACTGCCAATACTTTTACTGGAATAAACTCACGCATGAGGCTTTACGGGTATAACGATTGCCGCAACAATATACACAAGAATTCCCGGACCAATACCAGTAATAAGGGTTAAAAATAGGTAGCCAAGCCGGATAAGCACTGGATCAACACCAAAACTCTCGCCAATACCAGCGCAAACCCCTGATAATACATGATGAGTTCGGCATCGATAGATTTTTTTCATTTCCATACAACGTTAATTATACCAAATTGGTAAAAGAGTAGTAAAAGCTTGTAGCATAAGCCTTACAAGAGAATCCGAGTATATGCCCAATAAAAGGCACATCCTACAGAGTTTTCTCGTTTCTGGGGATATGCAACATATCCACAGCATTCCTTTCGGCCATAAAAACAAACAAGCTTGTTTTTATGGCACTCAATCCATGTGCGGATAGGGAGAATCGAACTCCCGTCTCGTCCTTGGCAAGGACGCATTCTACCACTAAA
>CAYZZD010000058.1:0-4356 GCA_964482675.1 uncultured Candidatus Saccharibacteria bacterium | reverse complement strand
TCGGATTCCAAAATCCCAATCGCCTTCTCTTCATACAACGCGGTAGTATCCGCATTAATATAGGCAAATTCGCCGCAGCCGACAATCACGGCATCTGCCGAGCGTACCCCCAACAACTCGGCTCCAACACGACCGAATCCTGTATAGATAGTATTAACTCCAGCATCACCGTGAGGTAAGCGATAAACCCGAGCATGCTCATCGCGATGAGCCGCAGGTGAAAATAAGATTACGGTACCCAAATTGCTTTGGGTACCCTTGCTGACCCAAAGCGGAAAACCTTCGGCCTCGGCGACCATCAAGGTGATATGTTTCTTTGCCAATGTGTTCCCGAGTTTTTCACCAGCAATCAATGTCTCAGAAGGAAACAGATTAGTATTGCGTGCACCGGTGACGAAGATAGAAATTTGTGGATGTGAATCGGATTGCATAGTGCGATTATATCATACGAATAATTACTCCAAAGTAATAACCGTTTTTGGCTCGGGAGCAATGGCAATAATTCCCAATGAATCACGTATACGTTGACCTAAAAAAGTCGAGCTATCGGGTTCACCCATCGCTGTATATACAGCCTTCAGGGTTCCATATGCTGCAATAGACTCCACAAAGCGTAGCAGGTGATCACTATCTTTATGACCAGAATATCCGCTGATTGATCGAATTTCTGCCTTAACTGCAATCTCCTCACCGAATAAGCGTATCGGGCTTATACCTGACTGAATGACATGGCCAAGGGTTCCCGGCGATTGGTAGCCAGTAAAGATAAGCATCGAGCGAGGATCTGATAAATAGCGGCGCAAATGATGAATCATACGTCCACCGGACAACATTCCCGAACCTGCAATAATGATTTTTGGTGCAGCGACATTATTAATACCTTTGGATTCATCAGATGTTACGGTACGCACTAATCCCTTAAAGGCAAATAAATCATCCCCCTTAAGCATTCGCCGTCTTGCATCAGTGTTATACAAATCAACATGATGCTTGTAAATGTCAGTCAAAGTAATCGCCAAAGGTGAATCGAGAAAGACGGGCACGCGAGGAAACTTTCCTGCCCCCACCCAATCATTGAACTCCATCAGCATTTCTTGTGCGCGTTCAAGTGAAAATATCGGAAGCATTGCGACCCCGCCGCGCGCTGTTGTTTCGGTAATCGCAGCATACAACCGCGATGAGCGTTCTTCGCGCATTTCATGATTACGGTTTCCATAGACGCTTTCCATCAACATATAATCAACATCTGGAACAATTTCCGTATCTCGAAGCAGCATGTTAGGGGAATTCCCTACATCACCGGTACACAAAAGACGTTTGCCTCCGACAGTAAACAATGCCATCGCTGAACCAAGCACATGCCCTGCATCGTAGAATTCGACCGATATGTCGTTACCCAACTGATGCTTATTATGGTACGGAATTCCTTTCCATAGATCGAATGATTCCCGCACATCTTTTTCGGAATACAACGGCTCTCGGCCCTTGCGAGTGGCATCTTCGGTTAAAAGACCAACGCTATCTAACAGCATAGGCAGCGCGATATCCTTCGTAGCTTCGGTAGACAAAATAAGACCTTGAAATCCTTCTTTTACCAATTTTGGAATACGTCCAATATGATCTTCGTGCGCATGAGTGATGATCAAATAATGAATTGTCTTAGGATCAAATGGAAAAGGCTCATAATTGAGCAGTTCCTGAGTATCAGTTCCTTGAAACAACCCGCAGTCAACCAGAACGTGTTCCCCATTATGCGTAATTAAAAAGTTTGCGCCGGTAACACTATGAGTACCGCCGCAAAAAGTAATCGTAGGATTGTTCGGCATACAATAATTATATCACAGCACGATTGATGAGCGAAATTTTTGCATCAAAAAACCCGCCAATACTGGACGGGTGTTTTGAATGCTACTCAAAGCGAATATACATGGGCCTTAACGTGCAATTAAGGTGGGTGCCGCAGCTTGTATCCACGGACACAAGGCATGCAAGGCTCCCGTATACTTTATGTTTTAAAGCCATGCAGGCTTTGAAGTAGCTATATTCATTATTGCATGTACAGCCAAACGTGCAAGCGGCTGAAATCCCTTGCACACCAAGGTGTAAATTTGTTTTCCCCAGCTAAGAGATGGATCCCAATACTTTTTTAACTACTTGTTTGGGCGATAAACCGGTATTGTCGATTTCAATATTATGATGCACTGGCGCAGGAGTCACGAAGTCATTATTATCCAAAAGCTCTTTTTGAATCTTTATATCTGTTACTTTATGAAACCCCTTACGAGAAGAACCTTTTACTCTTTTTAATAACTCCGTTCGAGATGGTAATAAGTGAACACAATAGAATATGCCGCCTGCTTTCTCGATGATAGACTGCAGTTTCTTCATAAATAATGGATCTGATACGCCAGTCCTGGAAACGTAATTTGCAGCATATGTATGAGTCGCAACTACGTTTATCTTTGCGCGAGCTATTGCCTTAAACACCTCAAATCGAAGGGTCTCGGTAAGGCCCGCACTATGCACATTCCCTCGGCCGAATAATTCAATCGTAATATCAGCCGTATGATGATTATGAAAAAACTTAAATCCTGTCTGCTTATGAAATTCTTTTGCAATTGTATACTTTCCAGCAGCAACAGGACCATAAAACATGACAACACAAAACTTCGGGTTTTTACTATTTTTCCTTTTCATAGATCTAAACCTCAGTGAGAACTACAGGTCCATCTTTGGTTATTGCGATCGTATGCTCGAAATGCGCAGAGAGGCTTTTATCCTGCGTTACATAGGTAAATCCGTCATCGAGCAAGTGCATGTCAGGATTACCCAAGGTCAGCATGGGCTCAATTGCGATTACCATGCCCGGCACTAATACGTCGCCTTTTCCTTTTTTGCCATAGTTCGGCACGTATGGATCTTCATGCACAGCAAACCCAACGCCATGCCCCGAAAGTCCGCGCACAATACCATAACGCTTGCCAACAAATTGCTCGATAGCGTAACCAATATCCCCTACGGTGTTTCCCGCCTGCGCCGCCTCAATACCGACCAGTAGTGCTTCGCGCGTATCCCATAAAAGCTTTTGTGCCTCACTACTGATCTTTCCAACACCAACAGTAACTGCATGATCTGTAAATAATCCACCATGAACAATGCCACAATCAAGGGTAACGATATCCCCTTCTTGTAACGCATAGTTTTTGGGGATTCCATGCACAATTTCATCATTCACAGAAATACAAACTGTTGCCGGATATTTACGAGATCCCTCGGGTGCATAATTCTTAAAAGCCGGTTTATCACCTTGCTGCAAAATCCAAGCTTCGGCAAATTCGTCGAGTTCTTTTGTGGTCACGCCAGGAGCAACTTTTTTTGCCAGCAAATCGACAAGAGTCGCCAAACGTCGTCCCCCTTCACGCAAGGTCTCAATCTGTTGTTCGGTTTTTAGCCGGATAGCCATATTAGTTATGAATGACGGTTCCCTCAAAAGATTCACCGTTCAAATATTTTTCAAGATTGGCAAGATTTTTACCACCCATAAATACAACCGAAAGATTTTTCTCATCAGCTAATTGCGATGCGATTGGGTCAAATGGCACATTCGCGCCGGATTCCCATGTTTGAGGAATCAATTTTCTAAATTCGCTCCAAGTAACATCGGTCAGCCTTATGGCATCAGGATGAGTTTTTGGGTCAGCAGTATAGACATGTTCTACGTTCGAGATATTAATGACTGAATCAGCATGTATAGTTGCAGCGAAACTTACTGCATCGTAGTCCGTGCTCCAACCAGGTTTCCAGCCGGCACCCAAAATAACCGGCGCTGTTGTCTCGACGAGTTCCGTTGGATCCAAAATGATTTCAGGGTGCGCAATATCCTCAAGTGTCATACGAATAAAATGTGCATTCAAACGCGTAACATGGATCCCCATCCAGTCCAAATCAATATTCGTTGTGGGTCGCAATTCGGACAATGCTTGTTGATATTTGCGGCAGATCTTTCCTCCGCCCGTGATGATGGCAAAGCGATATCCCTTATCAACATATGCGCGCACTAAAGCGCAAAAGGAACGCACAAAATCGATATCAATCGAATCAGGTACGATCATCGAACCACCTAATGAAATTACTATGGTGCGTTTCTGTTCCATATTATTGCAAGTGAAGGACCTTAATCACATCCGCATGAATATCCTCGATCGACCGATGAGCATCGATTGTATGGATCATATATCGTGGATTTTTCTTGTAGTAATCAAATACGGGTACCGTATATTTATTATAGTATGCCAAACGCTCGGCAATTGCTTCATCGGTATCATCGCTGCGTCCACGCGCCTTCATACGTTCAAT
>CAYZZD010000057.1:0-4424 GCA_964482675.1 uncultured Candidatus Saccharibacteria bacterium | reverse complement strand
GCAAAGAAAAAAGCACTTTCTATTGCGTTGGCATTCTTTGCAAAGGTATCTGCCTGGATCATTATTCCTGCTTTGGCGATAGTTATTGGCCATTTTGCAAGCAAGTCAGGCAAATCACACGCAATTGTTGTATTGGCGGCTGCATTAATTGCTATTCTGATATCATTTTATGGAATCTACAAAGAATCCGCTGCGTTAATCGCGCGCCATGATATATAAATCTATGACTGAAACTACTTCTACAACAGCACACGTTGAAATACCTGCAGATGAACATGTTGAAGGTATTTCGGGCGAACTACATGAAATTCATTTGCAGCCGCACATTCCCGGTGTGGCTTCTGATACTATTTTCCATATCGGATCATTTCCAGTCACAAACTCATTTTTAGCAAGTTTTATTGTTATGTTGGTATTGGTCGGGTTTGGTATCACGATTCGGGCATCGCTAAAAAAGATTCCGGGCAAACTACAGTCATTTTTCGAGGTTATTATCGAGCAGATCAGTAGCTTGTGTGATCAGATTACTAATGATCACAATTTGTCGCGCAAAATTGCACCGGTTGCCATTACTTTGTTTTTATTCATTCTGTTTAATAACTGGTTTGGGTTGCTGCCGGGTGTGGGCTCGATTGGTATGATCGCAATGCATGATGGACATCAAACATTGGTGCCGTATTTGCGTGGAGGAACCGCTGATATTAATACGACGCTTGCACTTGCGTTGTTTACTGTCATTGCATCAAATGTCTTCGGTATGATTACGATAGGCGTATTTAATGTACTTAATAAATATATCAACGTGGGTGCCCTTAAAAGCATGGTAAAGAATTTCCGTAAAGATCCGACACAAATCATTGTGGCGCCAATCACGTTTTTCGTAGGTGTTCTTGAAATTATCGGCGAAGTCGCAAAAGTTGCATCGTTATCATTCCGATTGTTCGGTAACGTGTTTGCAGGAGAAGTACTTCTTGCCTCGATGGCGGCATTGTTGGCATTTGCGGTGCCGATCCCATTCTTGTTCCTTGAAGTCATGGTTGGCGTGATTCAGGCGTTTATTTTCTCGACATTGACCGTCGTATACTTTACGCTTGCCGCACAGATGCATGATCACGAGGAGTCGCATGAGCACGATGTCGAACATGCGCAGCTGCATACGTAACACCAGTCTTGTATTGACCCCTCGAATCTGGTATGAACTAAAGGTTCATAGTAGAAAGAAAGGTCAATCCAGCAATAAGCAAATGTATAGGCTTGTCGTTGGGTGAATCGAAAGAGGAAGTCAAACTCTTTAATTGTTTATTAATTTAGTAAGTATTTATATGGATATCACAACATTGGCTAAAGCTATCGCAATCGGTTTGGGATCAATTGGTCCTGCGCTTGCAATTGGTCTTATTGGTGCAAAGGCTATGGAATCAATTGGTCGCAACCCTGAAGCTGCAGGCAAGATCTTGGTACCAATGCTTCTTTCTGCCGCATTCGCCGAAGCGATCGCGATTTACGCATTGGTTATCGCGTTCTCACTTTAATTGACCTATGGAAGACATCATTAAAATCTTCCACATCGACTGGAAACTGCTCATCGCTCAGTTTGTGAACTTTGCGATTGTTTTTGGCGTGCTGTATTGGTTTGCATTACGTAAGCTTGGCGCGTTAATGGACGAGCGGTCACAAACGATTAAAAAAGGTGTTGCTTCGGCCGAAGAAGCCGAGGTGCTTAAGCTTGAAGCTGCCGAACTGGCAAAAGCCGAAATTGGCGCTGCTCGTAAAGAAGCGAAACTTGTCATGGATAAAGCGCATGACGATGCCAAGGCGTACGAGGCAAAGATCAAGCGTGAAGCCGACGAGAAAATTGCATCAAGTATTGCACGGGCTGAAAAGGAAATTGCAGACCAGAAAGCTAAAATCATGTCTGATTCTAAGCAATCGATTGTCGCTCTTGCAGCTGGCATCGCACGACAAACATTTAAAGAACTTGGCCTTTCAGAAAGTGCCGAAGTAACCAAAGCTGCGATCGAAAAGATCAAGGCAGATAAATAGTATGGATAACGGGCAACTGACAACGTATCTTGAAGCAGCGGCGCAGTTTATTGCTTCGGCAAAAACCGTTGCTGATCGCTTGCGTCGGGAACGTGCAGTTGCCAAGGTGATCAGCGGAAAGATTAATAAGAATGAAGCCGCTGTGTTAAAAACGATCAAGCGGCTTGAGCATCAAAAGATTGTCGAATATAGAGTTACTCCTAAGGTGAAAGGCGAAGTTTCCGTCAAAGATGCCACGATCAAGTCAGATCAAAATGTCTCGGCAGGCGCGAAGCTGCTTGTGGGAGACACTATGTATGATCGAACAGCAGAAAGTATTATTAACAGCATCGAAACCCAATTATCACTTTAATTATTTTTGCATAACGTTATGGCTACAAACACACAAACAATCACTCAAGAATTCGAAAAAGAACTTGCCAAATTCACCTACGACGGCGGAGCCGAACATGTGGGCGTGGTGCAAAAAGTGTACGACGGAATTGTGCAGGTTTCGGGGCTTTCGAATGTACGATCAAGTGAAATCGTTGAATTTCAGGATGGTACACGCGGCATTGCGCTAAACCTCGAGCGTGAAACCGTGGGTATCATCGTGTTCGGTGCAACCGAACACATCAAAGAAGGTGATACGGTTAAATCTACCGGGCGCATCCTTGAAGTACCTGCAAGTAATAGTATTTTGGGTCGCGTGGTGAATCCTTTGGGTGAAGCAGTGGACGGTGGATCACCAATCAAAGCCGAAAAAATGATGCTTGTTGAACGAGTTGCACCTGGTGTTATTACCCGAAAATCAGTATCGCAGCCAGTACAAACCGGTATTAAGGCAATCGACGCACTGGTACCAATTGGACGCGGACAGCGCGAATTGATCATCGGCGACCGACAGACTGGTAAGACTGCAATCGCAATCGACACGATCATCAACCAAAAAGGGCAGAACATGGTCTGTGTGTACGTATCAATCGGACAAAAGGAATCAAAACTGCGCGCGCTTGAAACTCGCTTGCGCGAGGCTGGTGCTATGGAATATACCGTCATTGTTTCAGCAGGTGCATCTGATCCTGCTTCGATGAACTATATTGCGCCGTATTCAGGTGTTGCTATCGCCGAATTCTTCATGGATCAAGGTAAGGATGTTTTGATCATTTATGATGATCTTTCGAAGCACGCGACCAGCTACCGCGAGATTTCGTTGCTCCTTCGTCGTCCACCGGGCCGCGAAGCGTATCCTGGCGACGTCTTTTATTTGCACTCTCGATTGCTTGAACGCGCATGTCGATTAAACGAAAATTTCGGCGGAGGATCAATTACTGCGCTTCCGATCATCGAAACGCAAGCTGGCGACATTTCGGCGTACATTCCGACTAACGTCATTTCGATTACCGACGGACAGATCTTTCTCGAGACCGACTTGTTTTACAAGGGTGTTCGTCCCGCGATTAACGTCGGGTTCTCGGTATCACGCGTAGGATCATCAGCTCAAATTAAGGCAATGAAGAAAGTTGCCGGTACATTGAAACTTGATCTTGCACAGTTCCGCGAATTGGAAGCTTTCTCTCAGTTCGGCTCGGATCTAGATGAAGCCACATTGAAGCAGCTTGAACGCGGACGCCGTGCGGTAGAATTGCTGAAGCAGGCACAGTATGCGCCGGTAGTTGTTGAAAAGCAGGTTGCGATTTTGTATGCACTTGCAAATGGATACACTGACAGTGTTCCGGCAAACCGTGTACGCGAATTCGAAGCATACGTGCAATCATATGTTGAAACTAACGCACCGGAATTCTATGAAGACATTCGTAAGACCGGCATGTGGACCGATGCATCAGAAGCGAAGCTTAAAGAACTGTTGGCCGAATGCGTGAAGCAGTTCGCTGCATAGGTATCACCCATACGGTTGGAACTTAAATTACCATGGCAAATACACGAGACATAAAACGACGAATCAAGACGACCAAAAACACCAAAAAAATCACTGGTGCTATGGAACTTGTTTCTGCTTCAAAAATGAAGCGCTCGATTGACGGAGCGGTTGTTTCGCGTCCGTATACCAAGACATTGAAAAATCTGGCACAAGTCATCGCGACTTCAGTGCATGATACCGGCCATGATTCACCAAATGCACGACAAGTGCTTGGTGAACAAACCTTAGTCATTGTAGTGGCGTCAAATCGTGGACTTTGCGGGGCCTACAATACACAAATAGGGCGTGAATTAGCGCGCTATATGCGAAGTATTGGTACGGGTAATCATCATTCATTTATCACCATCGGCAAAAAGGCTGATATTATCGTGAAGCGTCAGGGTGGAAAAATCGAAGCATCTTTTCATGATCTACCCGAGACTGTAACAATCCGTTCGATTCAGCCAATTGTCCGCTATAT
>CAYZZD010000056.1:0-4549 GCA_964482675.1 uncultured Candidatus Saccharibacteria bacterium | reverse complement strand
GCGCTAACGCTAAAACTGGCCCGACTGGACCAACCGGTCCAATGGGTATTGGCTTCACTGGAGCCACTGGTGCAACGGGAGCGACAGGTGCTGATGGTACAGGTATTGCAAACATTACCAGCGATGGTACTAATGTTTCATTTATTCTTACCAACGGAAACGTTTTTACTTTTCCGTTGCCAGTAGGACCAACAGGTGCGACCGGAGCAACAGGCGCCAATGGAGCAGGAGTAAGTGGCGGATCTACGGGACCTACAGGTCCAACAGGGCCAACCAATACAATGCTGATTCAGGTTTCTCATATTCTTACGGCATCAGAATTATATACACTTGAAACTGGCGGAGAAGTAGAAATTTTGACAGCGCAAGGAAATAACAAGCTGCGTATATTAGGCGCAAGCCTAACAATTTCTGCACCAATACCACAAAACATTCAAGCTTCGGGCTGCTGCTTCCAAATGGGAGGTACAGGATACCTGCAAAACAACACTTTTTATAGCGGAGATTTCATTGATTCGTCACAACCCCGCCAAGACATAGAGCTTTATAGAACGACCAATTCTGGCGCACATATCCCGCGCGCAGTAGGTATATCGCTTCAGATTAGCTCGTTTATAGCTGGAAATGACAGCTATAAAATTGACCTTCTGTGTGAATCCATTCCCTGATGGTTTCGTGCAAAAAAAACAAAAAGCCTCCTGATTAAGGGAGGCTTTTTTGTTTGCAAATTTTAAGCGTGAGAAGTTATTTCTGCAGTTCAGAAAGGGTAATTGGTCCCACAACTCCATCTACATTTATATTGCGCGAAAACTGAAAGGCTCTGGTCGCCGCGTCAGTCATCCGGCCAAAGATACTATCTTCGGCAAGTCCTGCGGTCATTTTACAGTTAAGGGTTTTTTGCAGCGTTAGTACGGCGATACCCTTATCACCCATTTTAGTAAGATGTCCCTGTAGCGGAGCCATATCTGCAGGGCAAGTATTCTGAGAAGAAGGCGGTGTTGGTGTTGATGTTACACTTGCTGCATACTGACAGCGTGATGCATCGCTGCGTCCGGCTGCAGTACTAAAGTTAGTTGCTTGGGGGTCACGACAGCGAAGGGCGACGCCGCCGCCTGAACTTCCCCCACTTCTTGGCGTTTCTTCTTCGGGAACAGTTTCATCAACATCGGTAATAGTAATAGTGAAATCCTTATCAAAAGTATTGTCAGCACTGTCGGTTACACGAACACAAATGTCATAGCTTGCCTTGGTCTCAAAATCAAGTGCAGTCGCTGTTTTAAGACTGCTACCGATAATACTAAACGACGCATCGTCGGCACCCGGCGCAGTACACGCAAGAGTAAATGTTGCAGTATCTCCCTCGTCGGCATCGGTTGCTGATAAAATCCCAACGGTCGAACCCGTTGTCTGGTCTTCGGCGATTGTTGCGCTTGATAGGTCAATATCGGTCGGCGCACTATTTGATTCAAAAAGATCAAACACTACGACGCGATTATCACCGCCATCGCCGGCAAACAACAATTCATTCTCGGGGTCCCAGGCAACACTTCTAATAAAAGTAGTGAATCCTTGCGCACTGGGTAATACAGTAAATCCTCCTCGTCCATCACTTACTGATTCGCCGCCATAATGGGTTTCTTGAGATTCAAAATCACCTTGTCCAAGTACATGTTCGGCTGCCATGCCGTCGGTAATGCCATCCGATAGATCAAATACCAAAATACGAACATTGTTCGAATCAGCAACAAACAAGCGCTTATTTTCGGCGTCCCAAGCAATTTGCTGAGGGTAATCAACACTACTATCATCCAAGCCGCCGCCCTCAGAAATAAAATCAGGCTGTCCTAAAACATGGATTGCGTCTTCGCCGTCACCGATGACCGTCGTATCGAAAATACTTATGCGATGGAACGGGTTTGAATTCGAGACGAACAGCAAATGATTATCAGAATCAAATCCAATACCTTCTGGTGTCGAGAGATTAGCTGCGCTTGCAACTTCTGGTTCAATATCTGTTGTAAAATCATCCTGACCCAATACATGTGATGCATCCATGCCGTCGGTTATACCTGCCGAAAGATCAAAAACCAATACACGCTGGTTTTGTTGGTCAGCAACAAAAAGGGTGTCGCTCCTGGAATCATATGCTGCACCATAGGGACTATCCATACCATCTTGTGTTGTTGCGCTAGCACTATCGGTAAAATTTTCTTGTCCTAGGACTTTGATCGCATTTTCTCCGTCTGTAATTGTTGAAACATCAAACACGAGTACGCGGTTTGCACCTTGATCTACAACAAACAAATAATCATGATTGGGGTCATACGCGACCACCTGGGGACGCAAAAAAGTATTTTGAGTAGTCCCCCCAATACTACCACTCATAGTCGTCTGCCCCAAAACATGAACCGCCTCCATGCCGTCGGTAATGCCACTTGATGTATCAAATACCAAAACACGAGAATTACCCTGATCAACGACAAACAGTCGCTCATGATCGGTGTCATACGCAATCGAAGTCACCACCGAAGTATTCGTAGCGCTGGCTGTTGTCGGCGAATCTGATACAAAATCAGGCTTACCCAAAACATGAACCGCATCCATGCCGTCGGTTAAAGGCTCGGCAAATACCACAGGGGCAGCAAACGCAAACACCAGGCCGATAATAAGTATTTTTGATGTGTAATTGTACAATGATTTCATATATTACCCATAATAGCATTGCAGAGCTTTTTTTAAAAGACTTTTCAGTATGCTAAAATAAAGCATGCTTATCTATCAGATAGTACTAGCCTGTATGCTTTTGGCTGCGGTTGGCCTCTCAGCAATTGGTGCAGCAAACTATGGCGACTGGATACTTGAAGTAGTTCCGGTCATTTTTGCTTTTCCCGCACTCTATTTCATTGGAAAAAAATTTAGGCTTTCAAACATCTCATATACCCTTCTATTTCTCTATTTTTTACTGCCGGTAATTCAGGGTCACTATGGCGTAGCCCATGTACCTGCAGGATTTGAGCTTTCGAAAATACTGGGTGTTACCCGAAACAGCTTTGACCGCGTGACTCATTTTGCATTTGGGTTGGTCATGGTGCTTCCTGTATACGAAATACTTGCCCAGGTTCTTGAAAGCTCCAAGACAGTACTTCGCTACTTCATGTCTTTTTCAATTATTATGATGGGTGCTGCAGTCTACGAATGTATCGAACTTGCAGCACATCTTTTCTTAAGTAAAAATTTGTCATTCTTGTTTGTCGGCGGACAAGCTGACTTTTGGGATACATCAAACGATATCGCAATGTCTCTTATCGGCGCGCTTATTACTTTAATCATAGTATTTATTGTCGCAAAAATAAGTCATAAAAGAAAAACCAGCTAATGCGCTAGCTGTTCCATGACAAGCATATCGTAACCTTTTTTGGTTTCATCTTCAGGCGAAACGCCCAGTGCATATAAAAAAGTTTCGAGTTCGCTGCGTACCGTATTTTCATCATCGTTAGACATTTTCTCGATCTCGATAAATTCACCCAGGCCTTCAATAGCATCAATACAGATCTCAAAGTCACCATAGTGTGCAATCTGCCGTATCTTTTTTAAACGATTGGCCTGCTGATACCCCATAGCCACTAGCGCCTGCATCATCGCATTACCATTATCAATTTTTGTTTCATATTCGGTCTTGGTAAGCTCGGTACTCATTTGCATTTTAACTGTAAATAAAAAAGTACCGTCGTTTTTCTCACGGATACGAATAAAATATTCGTTTTTTAAGTAGTCAGCATACGGAGCAACCACTTTTGCAAATACTGTATCAGTTTGAATAACTGGCTCTGAAAGTTCACACCCCAGTTCAGCAAGTTTTTTCAACACAGCTGATTTGTTTTTTAGGTATGCTTTTATCTCGATTTCTTTCATATTATTTTTGATGCTTGATCCAAAAGTTTTTTACAAACTTCAGGGTAAATGTTGAGATTAAAAATCCAATGGCCGGCACTAAAGCATTTGTAAAAGGGTTTGGCAGTTGTGCTACTAAAAAGAAAAGCACCACGACACTATACGTAATAACCGAGAGCCAGATTTTTCGAGTAAGGCTAACTTCCCATGCCTTGTCTTGTTCGACGCGGATATTGCGAGATTTAATCTCGGCAATTTCTTTTTGCAACAATTCAAGCTCGACCATGATTATTTTATTCTCTGAATCAAATCAGCTATTTTTACACGTTCTTGTTCGCCAGTATCGCGATGGCGGATAGTTACGGTATCAAGGAGTTCAGGGTTTTCGCCCAATGTATCGAAGTCGATCACAATGCAATACGGCGTACCGATTTCGTCCTGACGTCGATAGCGTTTACCAATATTGCCATTATCGTCAAATTCACAGGTTACGTGTTTACGAAGTTCCTCATAGACGAATCGGGCCTTTGCAACCAGTTCGGGCTTATTTTTCAATAACGGAAAGACCGCACACTTGATAGGTGCAATACTTGGATGCAGTTTTAAAAATACGCGGGTTTCGCCATCAGCGGCGACCTCTTCAGTATAAGCATGATCT
>CAYZZD010000055.1:0-4561 GCA_964482675.1 uncultured Candidatus Saccharibacteria bacterium | reverse complement strand
AGGATGATAAAAGCTTTTGGTTTGTGGTTGTGACAAAAGAGGAATTTCCCCGAGTGTATCTTATACGCGAGAAGGAGCTCGAGCAGCAAAATCTTGCTGGAATAAAATTCCAAGGGCTGTATGGGCCATTTCCCAGTGGTTTGGTATTGCGCGAAGCATTAAAGATTCTTCGGCGGATTTTTCCGTTTCGTGACAAAAAAAGCACCCTTGCGTTTCATGAGCGCTTTTACCGTGAATTGGGGCTGGTGCCCGATGTCAGCAATAAGGTAAAGGCGCAAGCATATAACCGGACCATAGGGTATTTAAAAATGTTTTTTGAGGGCAAGAAAAGTGCCCTACTTAAAACAATCGAAAAAGACATGAAGGCATTGGCACGCGCTGAAAAATTTGAAGAAGCAAATGTACTAAAAAATACCTTATTCGCGCTATCTCATATCCATGATGTGTCGTTGATACGCGCCGAGCATGAACGCAGCGATAAAAAAGTACTACGTGTTGATGCGCTTGATGTTGCACATTTGGCGGGCACTTTTACGTATGGCGTTTCGGTGACGATCGAGCAGGGGATGCCGGTAAAAGAATGGTATCGTACTTTCCGTATGCGTATCGAGCATAAAGGTGACGATTACGCTGCGTTACAAGAATTAATGCATCGACGTTTAAGTCATGATGAATGGGGGATTCCTGATGTGCTGGTTATTGATGGTGGAATATTGCACAAAAAAGTTGCCGAACATTGTATTGGTAAATTTGAAGCGTGGCAAAATGTGCAGATCGTTGCTGTAACTAAAGATGAACGCCACAAGCCGGTAAAAATATTAGGGGATGCAAAACTGATTACTAAATACAAGCAAGATATTTTAAAGGCAAATGCCGAAGCTCACCGCTTTGCTATAACGACACACCGCAAGCGCCGCGACCAGGTTCGTTAAGCTTTTCCGGTATTGCATTTCGTTGAAATTTCTTTACAATAGTCCGGAATGAACTTTATTACCTTAACATAGGCAAGCAATTGCCTATGGGAGCATTTTGTTTTGCTTTTTGCATCGCAAAATGCTATCTTGGGCTTCGCCCAACGATGGGCCCTTAGCTCATATGGTAGAGCGCCGGTTTTGCACTCCGGAGGTGAGCGGTTCGATTCCGCTAGGGTCCACAAAAATAACACAAAACCCGTCGCATGACGGGTTTTGTGTTATACTAAATATATGGCATTACGGTTGTTTAAATTCGTAATTTTTATATCACTAGTCATCATGGCAAGCGGCAGTATACTGCATACGGCCCATATGATGCATTCAGATATGCAGTTGGATCATTGTCCTTATACTGCGCAATCAGAGGTTGCATGTATTCAAAATGCGGGTTTGCAGATTATTGATTCGCATCAGTTGGCGGGAACGGGTAGCCTGGGTGCAGTAGGAATAATCTTGCTGGCACTATTTTGACTTATCTATGGCAACAAACAGAACGCATATGTTAAGAAGCGGTGGCGCCTAGAAGTCGTATCCTCCGAGGCGGCGCTTCTAAAGAGGGGCATACTAAATCCTAAAATGCATTAACTTTATCACGGAGACATTTTATTAATCATTTAACTGTTGCATATATGGAAAATAAAAATAGTATCGCTTTTTATAGTCTTATCTTTTTAGTTGTAGGTATTATCCTGGGATGGCTTATTTGGGGTATGCCCGTATCACGCCATACGGGAATGCATATGATGCCTGATGGTTCATTGATGAATAATGACGGTAGTCCTGCTTCGATGGATTCCATGATGATGGACATGACAGCGAATATGAAGGGGAAGACAGGTGCAGAGCTTGATCGTGTCTTTCTTGAGGACATGATCGTGCATCATCAAGGTGCGGTTGATATGGCTAAACTATTGGCCGCAGGAACCAAGCGTCTTGAACTACAAAAGATGGCCCAGGATATCATTACGGTGCAAACCAAGGAAATTAAAATGATGCAAGATTGGCAGAAACAATGGTTTAATAAATAGCTACCTTGCATAAAAAGAAACAAAATCGCCTTCGGGCGATTTTGTTGTAATAAATAACCCTCATTTTCGTCACCATATATAGGTCGCATTTATTTGATTAACTTTTTAACATATATGGCAAAGTACGGGAAAAAAGCAGGAGAAAAAGTCGAAAAAGTAATGCATGAATTCAAAGAGGGAAAACTTAAAAGCGGCAGAAGCAATAAAAAAGTGACCAGCCGCAAGCAGGCGATCGCTATTGGGCTATCCGAAGCACGAAAGCGCGGGATTTGAATAAACAGTAAAACAAGAGTATAGTTCGGGATAAGACAATTGAATAACATAACATCAAAATAAAAGGAGGAAGAATGAAGAACTATGATGCTTTGATCGGGGTGTCGCTAAACCCCGAGATCTATTTTCAGTATAAAAATACACCGGACGAAAAAGGCCTTATCGACAAAG
Source organism: uncultured Candidatus Saccharibacteria bacterium (assembly GCA_964482675.1). Taxonomy (GTDB): domain Bacteria; phylum Patescibacteriota; class Minisyncoccia; order Phycocordibacterales; family UBA1006; genus CAYXKF01. The sequence continues at coordinate 2,115 of CAYZZD010000055.1, read as the reverse complement.
ACGGTTACCTGCTTTCGGGATCATCGGCTAATATAGCCGGTGCATTTGTGAAAATGAAATATGATCCATTGTTGCTCGGCTTGGTGAGTGCGTCAAACAACACCACACCAGAAAACACCATTACAAACATGATTCTTCGCAAATTGTTACATGAATCTAAAATCAGATTCTTGCCGCTTAAAGCGTTGACTCGCACCAATATCGCGTATGTTCCAATAAATGGAGCAGGGGAAGCGGGCGTTATCGGCGCAAAAGGCGAAGTGTTGGATGCAGCAATTACCACCTGCTGCAACAAGATTAGAACAGCGAAAGGAAAATGGAGAATCGCCAGTGGTGTCCGAATAGTGGAGGTTCCGTTTATAAACGCCTTGTACGAAAACTCGGAAGAGGGCTTTTGCACTCTTACGCCTAAAGTTGAACTAGTTGCAGATACCGTACGTTTCAAAAAACTAATTAAGTCAGTTGATTTACTTATTATGAATGCTGTTGAATTCCAGGCGGCAGGATTAAATCACCCGTGCGAACTGCATAAATTTGGACCTAAATTGATTATAGTGACCAAAGATAAAGAAGGGGGCATATGGTCATTTAATCAAGACGGTACACATGGTAAAGGTTCGTACGAATCCGTACATTATACCAATAAGATTGCATCAAAGGTTGGAGCCGGAGATTGGTTTCATGCCGCATTTGTAGTGTCGTGCATGGATATCAAAAAAAGTATATTGCAGCTCAGTCAAGGAGATATCGAGAAAGGATTGTACTTTGCTGCGCGTGTTGCCGGCAAAAAACTTACTTATTTGGGTGGTGCAAACGGCCCAGGTAAAAACGAATTGTTCATCTAATGGATGAACATAGGGATGGCCTACAAAGCCATCCTTTTTTTAATTTCTTCAAGTGCAGTATGTATTGAAAGATCGTGCGCAGTATGCCGATCGATCAGATAACAAACCGCATGGGGAAAATCTTTTTGTATCGCGTCGTTTTCGCTTTGCTTGTCGTTAATAAAAATAAATTCTTGGTCGGGCGAAAAATGTGTCTTTAAAAATAATTCTTTGCTGACGGGCGATATCCAGATGGTATCAAAAAAATCCGCGAGTCCCAGGAGATCAATTTTCTTTTGCTGTGATGTAGGGTCACCTTTCGAAAGTAACACACTTTTTATATTCGGGTTGCTTTTTGCTTCATGGAGTATTGAAATTGTATCTTTAAAAACGAGGCCTTCGTTCAGTAGATGATCATCTTGGATGCTATCGAGTGCCCCGTTTTTGCGTATAGCCTGCAATGCATCGGCGTGTTTTTGGGTAGAGTATCCGCTATCATAAATACTTTCATACGTGCCCAGAATTTCTTCTTCTGAATAGCCGGCTTGGCGAAACAGGTCAAACCGAAGTTTTTTCAAAAGTTTGGTATTGATAAGCGTGTCATCAAGATCTAAAATGACGATTTTTTTACCTGATTCCATACGTCATTTAGACTATCATAAAGCCCTTATATTTCAAGACTATTTTAGGTGTGCCTAAAGGCTTGCATTCTGTAAACCTTTCTGGTAGGATGGCTCTCGCTTGCTCGTATTGAGTAAGCGTTCTTTGTTAAGTGAATATATCCTTTAATTTAGTAAGAAGCAGGAAATTCATTTTTCTTTTGCTTCGTTCTATATGACTGGGCTTTGAAACTCAAAGTTCATAACCAAATTGGTTGTGATCTATCAAAAGCCCTGTCTTTCTAGAAGAGTTTGATCCTAGCTCAGGATGAACGCTGGCGGCGTGGATAAGGCATGCAAGTCGAACGATCCGGTCCTCTGAAAGTATGAGAAAGATTTTGAGTAGCAATACAAGAAATTGATCAAGTATGGGATGAGGTTCGCCGGGGAGTGGCAAACGGGGTAGTAATATGTAGGAACGTCCTTGAAAGTCGTGAATAACTTATCGAAAGGTAGGCTAATACACGATGGTCCCTTCGGGGTAAAGATTTATCGCTTTCAAAACGGCCTGCACGGTATCAGCTAGTTGGTAGTGTAATGGACTACCAAGGCTATGACGCCTAGGGGAGCTGAGAGGCTGACCCCCACCATTGGAACTGCGACACGGTCCAAACACCTACGGGTGGCTGCAG
>CAYZZD010000054.1:0-4603 GCA_964482675.1 uncultured Candidatus Saccharibacteria bacterium | reverse complement strand
GCCTTTGGTATCGATCATAAATTGTCCACGGTAACCAAATAGTCCACGAGTTGGGCCTTCGAATATGATACGCACATTTGCATCGTGCACTTTCATGTCTTGCATGATGAACCCGCGCATGCCCAATTTTTCAATCACAGTTCCCTGGATCTCGGTACTGATATCCGCGGTTACTTCTTCAAATGGTTCACACATGACCCCGTCGATTTCCTTAAAGATTACTTGTGGTTGTGAGACCTGAATTTCAAATCCTTCACGGCGCATAGTTTCCAAAAGTACGGCAATGTGCATTTCTCCACGGCCATAAACCTTAAATCCTTCGATAAAACGGTTTGGGTCAGGAGTAAAATCAACTTTCAATCCTACGTTCACTTCAAGTTCGCGTTCCAGTCGCTCACGAATCTGGCGCGATGTTACAAACTTTCCTTCACGTCCTGCAAAGGGAGAGTTGTTTACCAAAAAGTCCAAAACGATCGTCGGCTCGTCGATGGTAATCGCTGGCAACAATTCGGCATCGGCATCTTTAGTAATGGTTTCTCCAATATAAATATCGGCAATACCGGCAACCATCGCAATATCACCTGCGATTACTTCGTTGGTTTCTTTGCGGTTAACACCTTCAAAGGTAAAGAGCTTGGTAATTTTTGCAGTTCGTGTCGGGCCATCATGTTTTTTTACAAACACGGTATCACCCATCTTAAGTGTTCCCTCGTATACGCGACCAACAGCTAAACGACCCAAAAAGTTATCATATGCCAAGTTAAATGCCTGCATGCGCAGTGGCTTTGTGATGTCGTTAGCAGCAACGGGAACTTTTTCCAAAATAGTATCAAAAAGTGGTGTTAGGTCTTTTCGTTCATCATCAAGATTTCGTGATGCCACTCCTTCGCGGCCGATTGCATATACGGTGGTAAAGTCTAGTTGTTCTTCAGTTGCGCCAAGTTCCATAAACAATTCAAATACCGCGTCGTGTGCTTTTTGGCAGTCAGCTCCTGGTTTATCGATTTTGTTTAAAACGACGATTGGTTTTAGTCCAAGTTCCAAAGATTTGCGAAGTACGAATCGGGTCTGAGGCATCGGGCCTTCTTGCGCGTCGACAATCAACAATACGCAGTCGATCGATCGCAATACGCGTTCGACTTCTGATCCAAAGTCGGCGTGGCCTGGAGTGTCGACAATGTTGATCTTGGTTCCCTTGTAGGTAACCGAGGTATTTTTTGCGTAAATCGTAATACCGCGTTCGCGTTCGATTTGGTTGCTGTCCATCGAAACACCATCAGCAAGACCGCCCGTTTGCTTCATCATTTGGTCGGTAAGAGTTGTTTTCCCGTGGTCTACGTGGGCGATAATCGCGATGTTTCGAATTTCCATAATAAATAGGTATTTTTCCAATAAAAAAAGCCGTAAGGCAACTTGCGCATAATATCAGATATTCTTGAAATGTAAAGTTCTGTAACAAAAAACAGCCCCTAATTTAGGGGCTGTTTAATTATCAATTGATGATTTACGTGGCTAGAATTGCCATACATATATCTGACATTATTTTGCGCCAACGTTTGTCGTTGTCAGGTACTTTGATTTTCTCTCTTTCTAGGCCGATCTTTAGGGCTGCTTTAGAATGACGGTCGATAAATAGCCAGTTTTTAAATTGGTTTGTTGCGATATCAGTATCGCCGCCATATAAAACTTCAATCGCTTTCCACTCTTTATTTTCTTGTTCAAAGGCGGGTTCTCCGAAAATAGTATCATTGGCATGCAGGTTATAATATGCCTGAAATGCGGCCACTGTTTTTGGGTTAGCACTACCGTCGCAGTAAGGTTTCATTTGCGCTGCTAAGGTTTTAGCCTTTTCTTTTAAGCCACTGGTTTCTAATATGAATTTAATTTTTGGCTTTAAAGCCTGGAATGTCATGTTTAATACCCAGGGATTGTTCATACGGTCAACAAAATCATTCCATTCTGCATTATCGGAGATGCGAACATAGTTTTGTAAATAACCAGGAATGTATGCGAAGTATTCTTCCTGATTGAGCCCCTGCAACCCCCTTGACCAGAAATTTTCCGGATGTAGTCCAGCTATTTTAAAATCATTGCTGTCCAATCTAAGGGCCGATGCTGAAAAGTGGGTATTTGCATACTCTTCTGCCTCCTTTTCTTTAATTTCATAGATGGCTGCATTTTTTGCATCTTCCAGCCTTTTCGGAAAGGTTTCAATCTCATTTTGCAGACTGTCGGCCTTTTGATTGGCAACTGATAGTCTATGCTTTAATCTAGCGTTTTCCTCTTCAAGGTTGTTGCACCCTGTTAAAAAAGAGAATAATAATGCAGCGATGCCGAATGTTTTGATTAAGTTTTTCATGCTCCTATTTTTTTTGGTTTTTGGATATACTGAGTTTTTTGACTCCAGCAAAAAGGGATCATATAGATAAGTCCTTTTTGCTGGATTCAAAAAGTATTTTTTAAAAGTGTAATTGTTTGCATTATGGCATGTTATAAGTAAAAGTCAAGCAACTGTATCAAATTAAACGGTATATTTATAAGGTTATTTGTGCTCATGCTGGGTTAATTGACAACTGTGTAATAACGGGTAAAGTTTTATTAAACCAAACCATCAATTTTATGGCTGAGACATTTTACAGAATCGGAGACGCAGTTGTGTATCTGCGAGAAAAAAGCAAATCACCCAATAAGCGCCAATTTGCTTTTTCGGCTGGGATTACTGAACGCGAACTCATAGATTTAGAGTTTGCCAAGGAGCTAAAAAGCGATAACCCAGCGCTAAAAAAAATTCTTAAGGCTTGCAACCTTAGTTGGGAGGCATTTGAGGAACTTTTTAAAAAACACCAACGCAGCAATAATCTTCAGTAGGTTTTTTGCAAACAAAAAAGCCCCCACAATAAAGGGGGGCTTTTTCGTAGGTACATTTACAATAGAGTAACAAGTTAAGATGAAATCTTTCTAAAATTTAGAATGTAAACATATGCATGTTTAGCTTATCCTTAATATTGGCCAGAGGTAATGCTACCGCCTGTGCTCCCAGTGCCCACGGGCCGATCTGGTAAGGAGGAAATATAAATACCAGCTTTCCGTCTTTGCTGATATACCAATATTGAAAATTCTCGGCTACTGGTGCCAATCCTTGATACACGGTTGCACTGATCGATGTTTTTTCCTCCTCGGTAATGCTTGCGGCTTCACGTCCTTCAAAACTTTTTTTCATAACCTGATCAAGTGCGATCGGTGCGATTGCATTTGAAAGAGTTTGATACGCCGTAGTTTGGTCAGCGAAAAATTGCTCGAGTGTTATTTCGTCGCGTGTGCGTACATCATACGCAATTTGAAAATAGCCCACGTTACCATGTGCCCCACCTGTATATTCTTCGATTTGGGCAATCATAAATACATATGGTCCTGCATTTGTAATGATTGGCTTAGGGCTTACCATGGTGTACACGAAAGGAGTTTGTATGGCGGCATCCTGAGGGATTGCTGCTGCTTCCAAGAGCGATGTCTTTGCGGTGTTGTAAAAATTATCAACTTTTTGTTGAATGGCCGGCGGAAATCCATTCGGGCGCACCAGACTTATTTGATACGTTGTATCCTTTGCTGCATCTGTTTGATACGTTATGCTTGGCATCGGAAAGGTGGGCTTTTGTTGTTTTTGTGGAGTTTTTACCAATGATGTAATACGGGTTTGCGGTATAAGTTGGATAATTAAAATAGCCAGCAAAATCAAACAGACGGAGGATGCAATAACAAACAGTGTTTTGACGGCGGTAAGTGTTTTAGACATACAAAAAGTAAATTATCCTATAATGATCTAGTATATCACAGGCTTAGTTAAATATATTTCGATTGGGAGCCAGAAATTGTTTTGCGTTATTGAGGGCCGAAGCAAGTACTTGTTCGTCTTGGGTAAGATTGATTATATCAATATAGTCATTTAATATCTTCACCATTGGCCTTTGGTGTTCAAGGGCGTATTGGGCGTCCTGCAAGGTTGCGACGCTGTCATGGCTGGTCTCTAGTGATTGTATATATTCCTCGACTTTAGGGATGGGTTTTTTTTGAATTATTTCACGAACATGTTGAAAACCTTCGTATTTAAGTGCCACTTCTAGATTTGTGAGTATATTAATATAATCATGCAGCATTAATCGTTCACGCACTTCTTGTTTAGGACTAACTGACATGAGGTTTTCTTTCATAGGTTTATTGTACTACTTTTAATACTTCGGTCGCAAAAAGATACACATTTTCGCGCAGTTCCCCTTTCATTGCATCCAAATCCTGTCGGCTGCACCAGCGGCATTCCATGTTTTGTTCGTGTTCGAATTCCGCACTTTTAATTGTTGCGTCGTTGGTACGTGCAAAGTATACAAAGGCTACATGGCGGTGTGTTTCGTTTACCATATGTGAGTATACGTATCGTGGTCGCGGTAGAAGTTCCCCTCCGTCACTAAATTGCTGTGCTGAAGCTTCGATAATTTCAATTGATAAACCAACTTCTTCTTTTACTTCGCGGTGTGCTGCTTCAATAAGATCTTCCCCGGGGTCGATATGTCCGCGGATTGAAAGCCAGATGCTGTATTTGTCATGCCAG
>CAYZZD010000053.1:0-4631 GCA_964482675.1 uncultured Candidatus Saccharibacteria bacterium | reverse complement strand
GTACTGTTTTTTTTGGATGAGTCTCGAATGTTCGAGAATCGATCCAATCAATCTTTACCTTTACACCTTCATGTGCGCCTGAAATACGCAATGCTTCAATGACTGATATATAGGCATCTGAAAGTACGAATCCACCGGTCGTAAAATATTTTCCAACGATTGCGATTTTGACTTCCCGTTTTGCCTTTTTTAATTTCGAAACAAATCCTTGCCACTGTGTCAGGTCCGAATGCTTCTTGTTAATACCTAACGCAGATAAAAGCGTGTCTCCAAAGCCATCTTTTTTAAAATTAACCGGCACATCATAAATACTTTCAACATCAGGAGCAGAAATAATATGATCACTTGATACGCCGCACATGTCCGCAATCTTTTGCTTGCGTTTGTCATCTACTGGATATTCAGCACGGGCAACAATAAAATCAAGTTGAATACCATAACTGTTAAGCTGACGCACTGCGTTTTGAGTTGGCTTTGTCTTCATTTCACCGATCTTGGACGGTATTGGCAGGTAGCTTACCATGACAGTCTGGATGCATTGAGGACACTTGGTTTTTAGATGGCGAATAACTTCGAGGAAGATTGCATTTTGATATTCACCCACGGTTCCGCCGATTTCGATCACCATGACATCTGCTTTGGAAGCAGTGGAAGCTGCATCAATACGGCGCATAATCTCTTCGGTAATATGAAAAGTGGGTTCCACACATTTGCCGCCATAGCCTAGTGCCCGCTCTTTATTAATCACGTACTGGAAGACCATACCGTTTGTCATATAGTTTTCTCGCGGCATGCTTGCGTTGATAAAACGCTCGTAGTTACCCATGTCCTGATCGGTCTCGAGGCCCGAATCAAGCACAAACACTTCACCGTGCTCGACCGGATTCATGGTCCCGGCATCAACGTTCAGATATGGGTCGGCCTTCATTAGTGCAACTTTAAGTCCGTACGATGAAAGCAGTGTCCCTATCGAAGAAGTCGTGATTCCCTTACCAACACCCGACATTACCCCACCGACAACGAACACATACTTTGTTTTATGCTTTTTGTTTTTCATGCGATACCTTTTTTACCCATTAATTTAACGCCGGCGCGACGTGGTTGAATACGCTACAAATGTCGTTGCGATCGCGCACAGGAACAATACCGAATACACAACTGCACATACTAACGGTAGCGAATGCAACAAAAATCCGTCAAAACTAAACCCCTCAAAAAATCGTCCCGAAATCCGCGTTAATTGCCATGACACAATGATGCCGACGATTAACGCAAGCGTGCCCGATGTAGCACTGATAATAAGGCTACTTATGATACGCGGTGCTACAATTGACGCCTTTTCTGCTCCCAGAAGTCGCTTTGTTTCGTGCATTTCAAAATCTGCAACCATGTGCACCTTCGCCATCGTGTACATAAGTAAAATAACTAACAGAAGCGTACCTACCACAGTGGCAACAATAATCGCCTTAAGAGTTCCCGAGAAAATATTAAAACGATCAATAATCTGTTCGTGATCAAAATAGTTTACGCGTTCGATATAGGGATAAAATTGCTTTACTGCATCAGTGTCACCATTAAGCAACGTCGCTACCGCCTTTAACTGCGAGGGCTCGTGAGTACGTACAATTACTGATGCCCCTAATGGATTTTCATTAAGTTCATCAAGTGCCTGCAAGGTCAAAGCATCATTTGAATGTCGAGCTCGAAATGCCTCAAGGGCTTCTTCTCGGGTTACGATTGTGACATCTGCAACTTCACTGCGGCTTTGTGCAAACCCAGCAAATGCTTCGACGATCGATTCGTCAGTTGCGGGAAAGAAGTACACATTCATATCCACTTTTGAAGCGATAGAACCCCGAACATTAGCACTTAATCCATACGCCAAAATAGCAACGACGATCATTGAGGCAGCTAAAAAAGCAACCACTCCTGTGGCGAACGAAAAAGCGCTCGATCGTGCAATCGAGGTAAAACCATCACGGAATAATCTATGGGTAGTTGGATTCTTCATAGGATTTAGTGAGCTTTTTTCGCTGCATGTGTGTCGTGTTCGAGTGTACCATGCTTCAGCTTTAACGTCCGCTTGCCAAGATTTTCGATTACTTGCGTATTATGGGTAGCCAATATCACCGTCGCACCAAGCTCGTTCAAGCGGCGCAAAATCTCGACAATCATAGCAGTGTTTTCATGATCCAAGTTAGCTGTCGGCTCGTCAGCTAAAATTACTGCGGGTTGATGCACGATGGCACGCGCTAAGGCAAGTCGCTGTTTTTCACCTCCTGAAAGTTCATGAGGAAAGCTCGTGTGTTTATGGTCAAGACCGACTAGTTTTAAGACATACATAACATCCGGTTTTACCATATCATGTGGCACCGCATGTTCGATCATATACGCGACATTTTCATAGGCAGTCTTGTCTCCAATAAGACGAAAATCTTGAAACGCAACCCCCAGCGACTGGCGGAATTCTTGAAGCTCTTTATCAGATAGTGTATCTATAGGGCGCGAATGGATCGATACTTCACCCTCGGTTGGCTGTTCGTGCCCGATAAGCATTTTTAAAAGAGTAGTTTTTCCTGATCCAGAGGGTCCAGAAAGAATGACGAATTCGCCTTTATTAACGGTGAAAGAAATGTCGCGAACAGCTGGAGTATCGCGATAGATCTTAGTAACTCGGTTAAAATGAATCATACCAAGGGGTATTATACACTGGGTTTTGGAAAAAGAAAATTGTACTCTTTTTTATATGCTATAAAGCTTTTTCTGCCTCAATAAAAGCATCCAAATCACCATCGGTAAGCACTTTACCGACCTGCGAAGTCTCGACGCCCGTACGATGATCTTTTACCATCTGGTACGGATGAAGTACATATGAACGGATCTGGCTCCCCCATTCGTTATCGGTCGTCGCGCTAATTGCCATGCCACGTTCGGCAGCCTTCGCTTTTTCTTCTTCAAACCGCCAAACCTTTGCACTTAACAATTGCATTGCGTGCTCACGGTTTGCTTCTTGGCTTCGCTGAGTTGTAGCATGCACAGAAAGATTTGTAGGCTTGTGGACAATGCGTACAGCAGTTTCCCGCTTGTTCACATTCTGTCCGCCCTTGCCACCGCTTCGCGCAAATGAAATCTCAAGATCTGTCTCGGGAATATCAAAATCAAGTTTTTCGAATTTTGGCAACACTTCAACCATACTAAATGAAGTATTGCGTTTCCCCTTTGCATTAAATGGCGACATGCGTACTAATCGATGCACCCCTGATTCATTTTTCAAAGTCCCATAAGCGTTTTTTCCTTGCACCTCGATCGAAAGGCTACGATATCCACCCATGGAATTTTTATTCTCGTCAATAAGATTCCATCGCCAACCCTTATTGGCGATAAATTTTTGATACATCTCGAACAGCATGCGTGAAAAATCTTCGGCATCGTCCCCGCCGGCACCCGTGAAAATCGAAAGCACTGCGTCGCCTTTATCATAGGCGCCTCCGCCTTCAAGCTTGTTCTTCAGTTCATCGATCTCCTTAATCACCTGTTGTGCACGCACCTTATCATTCCAAAAATCAGGGTCATACATTTTTGCCTCAAGCACATCGATTTGTTTTTGGATTTCTTCTTTTTGCATATTAGCGAAGTGTATTTATAATTTCAGGAATACGGTCATGTCGTACAATTTTTAAGAATTGATCTACGCCTTCAGAAAGATCAGGATTATTTCTAATCTCTCGCTCCACATTACTTACAATTTCAGGAGTCATTGGTCCATCTTTTCGCCAAAATCCTAACTGCTCTGCGACTCTTTTGAATTCTTCTTTTCGTGCATCAATTTCAGTCGGTTTAGCAAACTGTTCATAGACATATTCATGGAGCTCAGACTCGGACATGCCAAACGTTTTCCCTTGTGCAATCCAACTATCAGCAATGTTTTTTATTCCTGATTCATTCAATGATTCTTGGTACATTCGTGCAGCATAAGGGGTTACCAATTCGCTGGTATTTGTTTTTTCATGAGTAAATTCATGCACGGACATAGTAGCATCATATTGGTCATTTACGGGCAATACAGTTTGCCCTTCCTTTACTTTATTTTTTTCTAACAAATCATGAAAGTCTGTAACAGTGGCACTATCATATTTGCTCTCATCTAAAACCGGGACCGCATAAGCTAAAACATTTTTCTCGGGCATAGCCGCAGACCCTGGAACAATAATATAATCGTCGGCGAGGTTTTGTTTTTCTTTTTCAACAACATACGTCTCGGCACCAAGTAAGCCCGATTGCTTAAGCTCGGTGCTTAACCGTGCTTGATACATAGGATCATCAATTTCTTTAACCATATCTGATCGCACAGCATCATATTTATTTTTTGCAGTCTCATATTCAGCAAATTTAGCCTGATCTTCGATAGCAAGTTTTTGAGCATAGGATGGATCCTTAAAATTATTAATCATCCAGTCACCAATATTATCAATGGTTAGCTTATTAGTATCAAAGCGATCTTCAAAACCCGTAACTGATTCAATTCGATCGTTTGCCGGTATTCGCACGATTGCGTCATTTTCAGAATTCACCTCGAGTGGATGCTTTAATTCGTTCAAACGCGTAGAGTTATCCAACTGATTTTCAGATTG
>CAYZZD010000052.1:0-4647 GCA_964482675.1 uncultured Candidatus Saccharibacteria bacterium | reverse complement strand
GGCCAAAATTATGGTTAAAAGCGAGTATGATGCGATGTTAAATGGAACCCCTAAGAAAAAATCGCAGCTTCGCTGATATAACTGGCAAGATAATTTGCCGTCTGCGACAAAAAATTGAAACAGGCAGTGGCACGGCGGCAAACCAGCTTTTGCCATCTCGTCGACATCGGCCACGTTCCAGGCGCTGACGATAAGGCGGCGCGAATCGGGAGTCTTTTTGATTTGTTCGATCACGTTCTTTAATTGGTCAATATGCGCGCCATTTGGGGCCGGCCAGTTGCGCCATTGGTATCCGTAAATTGGCCCAAGATTGCCGTATTCTTTTGCAAATGCTTCTTCTGTTTTTATTTTTTCAATAAATGCTGCGATGCCAGTATTCCATTCGTTCGAACCAGTTGCAGGAACAGGCATATTATTTCGGATCAGGTACGCTTTAAATGGCCATTCGTCCCAAATATGTACGTTGTTGTCGGCAAGATATTTTAAGTTGGTATCGCCACGGACAAACCAGATAAGCTCGTGGATGATCGCTTTTATTGGAACTTTTTTTGTTGTTAGAAGAGGAAAGTGTTTCGAGATATCAAAGCGCATCTGTGTTCCAAAAATGCTTTTTGTGCCAGTGCCGGTACGGTCAGTTTTTTCAATCCCGTTTTCATAAATGTGCTTTAAAAGCGAAAGATATTCGTGGTCGGGATGCTCGTGGTATTCGTACGATTTCATGCAATGAATTGTATCCCATTATTTTGCATCCGCAACGTTCTTTTGTTCATGCCAAAAGAAAGCGTTTCTGTAAAGTTCTGCCAGTAATTTGCCATGGTAAAATAGGTAATATGGCAATCGTACAAGAATTCAAGGCATTCGCCCTTCGGGGAAATGTAATAGACCTGGCAGTCGGTGTGATCATCGGTGCAGCATTTAATAAAATCGTTACCGCATTAGTTGAAAATGTGATTATGCCGCTCATTGGTATGATTCTTGGTGGAAAGAATTTTGCTAATCTGGCTGTTACTATTGGTGAATCGAAAATCACCTACGGCATTTTTGTTTCCGCAATAGTTGATTTCTTTATTATTGCCGGAGTTTTGTTTTTGATTATTCGAGGAATCAACCGTTTGGCGCGGAAGTCTGAAAAAGCAGATACTCCAGTTGCTGCACCTACAAAAGAAGTACTAGTGCTAAAAGAAATTCGTGATCTTTTGAAATCACGTGCCTAACCAGTATGGAAACTTTTGCTTTTCTTCATGTCTTCTTTTTAGGAATTGGTCTTGGTATCGCGCTGGGTTTTCCTGTGGGACCGATGGGCGTTTTGATTGCACGACGCATGGTACTTGAAGGATTAACAGATGGCATTGTAACCATCTTCGGAGTGCTACTGGGTGATCTTTTTTATGCGGCGGTAATTTTGTTTAATTTAAATCTTATTATTGCCTTTTTGGCGAAGATAAAAATTTTCCTCTTACTGTTTTTGGTATTTTCATTACTGTGGATTGGATATAAAACACTGAAAGAGGCGCATCTGACTGATCATCCGCATCCGAATGCAAGAGCATTGGCGACTGACTGGGTCTCGGCATTTTTAATGAGTGTGGCGACTCCTTCTACACCGTTAGTCTTCGCGGCAGTGTACGCATTGCTGAATGTTGCCAATTTAACACAGACATCATTTGACCGTATTGTCCTACTTGTTGGGCTATCTGCGGGGGTCTTTTTATGGTGGTGGGGTTTTGCTGCGACAGTTACTACCTTAAAAGCGCGCGGCTACCTAAAATCCAACAAAGGACTCTTTCGGTTTTTTGGCTGGGCGCTTATTATTATTGCTGCAGTCATCGCCATAATGTCGTTCTTTTAATTGTTTGCGTTGACGCTTACCGACTGATACGCTGACACTATGACGAGCAGGCAAATCAAAAAACTGCAAACGACTGTCTATCGCCACTATGATCAGCAGGGTCGTCATGATCTACCATGGCGACAGGGAATTACTGCGTATAAAATTATGGTTTCAGAAATCATGTTGCAGCAAACGCAGGTCGACCGTGTCGTTCCAAAGTTCAAAAGCTTTTTAAAAAAATTTCCGACAATAAAAAAACTTGCCGATGCGCCACTTGTGGAGGTGTTAACGCAATGGAGCGGATTGGGGTATAACCGTCGAGGGCGCTTTTTACACGAAGCCGCAAAAGCAATTATTCGTGATCATAAAGGCAAGATACCAAGTGATCCGATATTGCTTGGCCTACTTCCAGGTATTGGAAAATATACCGCGCGAGCGGTTGCTGTACAAGCTTTTAATAAACCCTATGCGATGATCGAGACTAATATTCGACGCGTCTATATTCATCACTTTTTTACTGACTCGGCTATTGTTTCAGATGTCGAATTGATGCCCCTTATTGAAAAAACTTTCGATACAAAAAATCCACGGCAGTGGGTATGGGCCCTTATGGATTATGGATCCTATTTACCAAAGATTGTTAAAAACCCGAATCGTAAAAGTAGTCACTATGCCAAACAGTCAAAATTCAAGGGAAGCATCCGTGAAGTGCGCGGCGCGATATTGAAGACTTTGATTGAAAACAAATTGGGTATTACACTTGCCAAGCTAAAAAGCGCCATCAAAGCGGATGATCGCTTTGATGGCGCACTTACGGGTTTGCTAAAAGACCAAATGGTGATTTTAAAAAATAAAAAATTGCAGATAAAAAAATAGTGACCCGCCGCATAATGCGAACGGGCCATCTAAATTGAGTCAGGAAAGAGTGTTATGTTTTACGAAGGTATAGAACAACCCGAGCCAATAGCTGCGCCTGTAGGAATGTCTGCGAATTGCCTCTTTTTATTTTTTACAGGCTGATGTGCAGCACTTATTGCGCCAGCTGGCGAAGTTGCCTTTAGATGAACATGTGCGGCAAAGCAGATACCCACATCACTATTACCATCTTGCAATATTTTTTCTATAAGCTTAACTGCCTGCCCGATGTGTGTAGTGCTATCAAAATGACCAAAAGCTTCCTTTAGTTCGCCGGTAAAGTCGTTCAAAATGAGCGCTTGTCCGGTGTCGATTTCAACGGTGTGCTCAATGTTCTTTTGATACGCAGCTTCACCTTTGCTGGTATCCAGGTTGAAACACATTTCTGAAATTTTTAGACCTTCCTGCAGCTGTGTTATTAGCTGTGGAATGAACACTTTAGCTAAAAATTTAAGATCAGTGTTATCTTTTGCATTAGCTTCTAATTTTTTTTGCCACAATGAAAGCGTTCTGCAAAAATCTGCCAAGGAAAGAGGTTTCTTTTTCATTTGCTTAAGGTTTGGGTTCGTGAATGTATATATTGTACAAAATGCTTGTTAAATGTAAGTCTACCTGCAGATAATACTGTTGTCAATAATAGTTATTCAAGCCCTTTAGCATTATCTACAATGATATTTTTCTCACCCTCGCGGTCTTGTACCTTACCTTGAATCACAATGCACTTATCCTTTTGTAAGACGTTTTTGAGTTGCGTGTATGCCCGGGGAAATACCACTGCTTCGATTGATCCCGTAAAGTCGGCCAAGGTTACAATAGCCATTTCGTCTTGGTTTTTAGTGTAGCGCACCTTAATGTCTTCGATGATGCCGCCCAATGCAACACTCATTCCGGCATACGGTAGCCCTTTGATTTTTTCAACACTCATACCACTTTTGGCAATACGGTCTTTGAATCGCTCGAGTGGATGGCCGGAAATATATAATCCCAATAGTTCCTTTTCCCAGGTCAGTTTTTGCATGGGTGTTGCCGGTTCGATAGGAAGCATGTTTAGTGGGCGAGTTTTCAGTGAGTATGCATCACCAAAAAGAGACTGTTGGTTCGTTGGTTCTTCGGATGCGGTTTTAACAAATTTTAAGATCTCGTCCATATTGGCGATGACCGAGGCACGTTCAGCAAAGGCATCCAGTGCTCCGCACATGGCCAGCGCTTCGATGCTTTTTTTATTTAGATTTTTGTGTTGCACCCGGCGTAAAAAATCTTCAAAGCTTGCGAAAGGTCCGTTTTCTTTTCGTTCGGCAATGATTGCCTTGCCAATATCTTCGCCTAGGTTCTTTACGCTATTCAGGCCAAAGCGTAAATTATTTGTTACTTGCTTGTTCGCATCAAGTACGACCGTGAAGTCCGAATAGCTTTCGTTGATGTCGGGTGGCAATACGGTAAAGCCCATTCGTTTACATTCGGCAATCAAAATCGCAACTTCTTCTTGGTTGTTATTGTTTGCTTCGGCAGTCATTGTTGCTGTCATGTATTCGTGAGGAAAGTTTGCCTTAAGGTATGCGGTCTGATATGCAACGCGGCCGTAACTCACCGAGTGAGCCTTGTTAAAACCGTATGCGGCAAACGGTTCGATCCATGCCCATACTTCTTGCGCCTTTGCAAGACTCCAGCCGCTGGTTTCTGTACAACCTTTGATGAACTTGTCTTTTTGCGCAGCCATCTCTTCGGGGATCTTTTTACCGACCGCTTTGCGGAATTTGTCGACTTCACCCCAGCTATAGCCTGCAATTTCTTTTGCGATCATGAGCAAGTCGTCTTGGTATACCAAGACGCCATATGTTCGGCGCAAAATCGGCTCAAGGAGCGGGTCAAGATATTTGACCAGCTTTGGATTGTGCTTGCAC
>CAYZZD010000051.1:0-4660 GCA_964482675.1 uncultured Candidatus Saccharibacteria bacterium | reverse complement strand
GTGGATGCACTTAATTAGCTGCAATAGGGACAGTTAGGTGGACTCGCACCAATACGCGCTTGCCGGGAAGGTCACCAAGAGCTGAGATCGAATGCATGCGCCCAGTATACGATTGAACAAAAAACTTGGAATACCAAATAAAAAAACACCCGGCCGGGTGTTTTTTTATTATATGATTTAAAATTATTTGACGGTAATGCCTGCAGATCGGCATGAACCTTCAACGATTTTCATTGCGGCCTCAACAGTAGTGCAGTTAAGGTCAGGAAGTTTGATCTCGGCGATCTTGCGTACCTGATCTTTGGTGATCGATCCAGCCTTCTTGGTGGCATTTTTACCCGAACCCTTTTCGACACCCGCTGCATCAAGGATTAGGCTTGATACCGGCGGAGTCTTGATGGTGAAATCAAACGATCGGTCGTCATAGCAGTTAAGCAAGATTGAAACCGGCTTGCCCATCTGCTCTTTGGTCGCCTCGTTGAACTGCTTGATGAATTCAGCGATGTTGACCTGAGCCTGTCCCAATACCGGACCAAGTGGCGGAGCGGCAGTTGCCTTTCCTCCGGTAACCTGGAGTTTAAGTGTTTTTGTTAGTTTTTTAGCCATATTGATTCGTTATGCCCCTGCAAGAAGCGTGCCCGACAAGGCGTGCAGGAAACCGTTAATAACTATACTTATGCTGGGCGAACTTGCAAGAAGTCAATCTCGACCGATGTCTCGCGCCCGAACATCGATACCAATACATGTACCTTACCGCGTTCATTATCAACACTTGATACAGTACCTTCAAAATCCTTAAATGGACCGTCAATAATCATCACAAGATCCCCCTGCTTCATATTGATGGTATGAGTCATCGTGTGTGCCTGCATGCGGCTAAAGAGTGCCTGTACTTCGGCCTCAGAAAGCGGTACTGGGCTTGTACCCGACCCGACGAATCCGGTAACGCAGGGAGTGTTTCGCACAACGTACCACGAATCATCCGTCACGATCATATCAACAAGCACATAACCCGGATAAATCTTTTCGTCGATCTCGGTACGTTTGCCGTTTTTAACCTTTATGATCTTTTCGGTCGGAACGACGACGTTAAAAATCTTGTCGTGCATACCAAGTGATTCGACGCGTTGCTTGAGGTTTCGCTCGACCGCGTTTTCGTATCCACTGTAGGTATGGATGGCGTACCATTGACGCTCATTGGTTATCTCTTGTTTTGCCATACGATTAGAATGCGTTTACGAATAATTGCAACAACTTTTCAAAGACGACATCAAAGACGCCCATAAAGTAACCGCAGAAAAATGACACTGCGATGACGGCAACAGAATAGCCGATGATAGTTTGTATTGACGGCCACGAAACAGTCTTGAGTTCGTGCACAACGCCTTTAAAATATGTCGCGATGCTGTTCATAAATATAGTACGATGAGGTATTTAAAAACACCCTTTTGGGTGCTATGTGTCAAGTATATCAGAAAAACATGCCAAGTCAAACGACTATTTAGTACCCAAAACTACTACGTTTGTATAACCAACTTTATTATGAGCGTAATTTTCATCAACCATAGTGTGTGTATTAAACGCATTTTTATCATGCACCTGATTGGCATCCCTGAATATCCCATACGAATATACACCCGTATCGGTCATCATTAAATCATCAACAAGCTGATTACCCTTATCGTCTTTAAGGTTAAGCGCCAGTATAAGGAAATCGCGTAGTGTTATTTTTTCGGTGCAGTTTAATATGAACTTTTTACCATCTTTTGTTTGACATATCGCACGCCATTCGAATTTTTGCTGATTTGTTGTATTAAGCCGCTCGACTCCATCCCAAATTGCAGGCAGTTGCTGAAAAAGAGATCCTCGTTCAAGTTGTGCTCGCTTTACCAACGCGTTTGCCTCAATTGTATCCACCATACCAGATTGTTCATCGCGAAAACGGTACATTTCAATTTTACCACTTGGGGTTACATAGACAAAGCCTGATTTTCAATATAGCGAACTTCAAACATTAACACCATTTTCTATTGCCACACCTTCAATCATGCCTGGATTCTTTGCAGATTCATATGCACCCGCAAACGCCACCACAGTCTCACCGCCATGACTTTGAATATTTTGATTTATTTTTGAATAATCAATTTGTGGAGTAAATAAGTCAGGATGATTTGCATTTGTATAAAACCACGCTCGCACTTTTTCGTCTTCAAGCCAAAAGATAGAACCAACTGTTATCTCTTGCCCGTTTTCAAGTCCAACAATTTGATCACGACGAAAACCAGGAGGCATATTTTGATCACTCCGAGTTTCAATTCGTAGTGGTTGTATTACTCCTTTTTCTGCCTTCAACAAACTTGCCTGCTGACCAATACTCTCAATCGTCGAAGCAAGCAAAAAAGAAGCCGTAACAACAGTGGCTTTTCGAAAAAATCGTCCAGCACTTTCAAACATGGATATAGTATATCACGGCATGGATGTACCACAAAACCCGGCTATGCCGGGTTTTGTTACTAGTACAAACTATTTAATTGATCTTATAGGTCAACGTAACATGCGCAGTGACTTCGTTTTCACCAACCGGAATAGTCGGCGCTGCGACTTTCATCTGAGGGGCCATACTATCCATTGCCATAGCACCTTCTGCATATGGTACCGGATATCCGCCATTGTCCTCATAGTAGCTGATAAGTTTACCTAGGTGTACCCCAAGACCCTTTGCGGTTTCTTTTGCTTTTGCGCGAGCATCTGCGATTGCATCAAGCTTTGCCTCGGTTTGCACATCACGATCATCATCAACCTGCAGGCTTGGACCACTAAAGTCAGTGATTCCTACGTCGCCAAGAGTTGCAAGAACCTTGCCAATATTATCAGTGTTGCGGACCTTTACCGATACGCTTTGGGTTACTGTATAGCCAGTAACAACCTGTGTAGTATCGCATACGTATCCGGTGCACGAAGGATCAACCTTACGCATCTCGTACTTTGGCGAAATATTATAATAGGTGGTCTTCATGTCCTTTTCTTCGATACCAAGAGCCTTAAGTTTTTCGATGGCAGCATTCCCTTTTTCGCTGCTTTGGTTTTGCGCCGAAGCTACGTCTTTCTTTTCTTCATGAACAGTAAAGCTAATCACCGCCAAGTCAGGTGCGACACTTACTTTGCCCTCACCTGATACTGTAATAGTTTTAGTTGGATAAGGCTGCTGGCCAAATACGCCAAAAATCTTAAGAATTGTCGCAATAATCGCAATGACTGCAAATACTGAAAGCGCGCCCAAAAATATCGAAAGCGCTGCCCACACTGTCTCTTTTTGTCTCAATTGTTCAAACATAATTACATTAGCTGTTACTGAATAATAATATGAGTATACCACATACAATGACGCGGCGTGGTAAACATTCTTTCAAAAAATTGCCATGGACTTTTGATAAAATATCAGTATAATTATGCAGACAAATTCGCTATTTTTAAAAAATAACAAAGGAGGTATACAATGAATGCTACACAACACGCTCGTCTCATGAGCCTTGCGCAGATTCTTAGTGAATGTAAGCTTGACGATGCTGCGATACTTTATCGCAACTTCATCAACACACTACGTGCATATTCAAAATGATGGACTCCTTCGACTTAAACTACGTCGAAGATTTTTGAAACCGGGGCACCAAGTCTCCGGTTTTATTTTGCTTTACATCTGACCACTCGGATAGCGGACGGACAAAATACTCAACAGTATTGCGCGATTGCTCGGACATCAGTTCGTTTACATATAATGGTTGATAGACCACATAGGTAATTGTTGATGTCGTATCGTATGCGATGCCTATAATCTTGTACGGGCGATCGTCACCACATCCTTGCGGATATTTAAAATGATACCAGATCTCGCCAGCCTTGGGTTGCACTAATGGATCAGACATAGTTCTTTTGCCGCTTTCATTATCGCAACAGCATCCAGTTGATAATGAGTTATCAATTCTTGCATGGTCCCTGATTGTCCATATGTATCCTGTACACCAATAAACCGCATCGGCACAGGATGGTGCTGAGCCAGACATTCAGCGACGGCGCTTCCCATTCCGCCTGAAACCTGATGTTCTTCGACGGTAATGATACGACCTGTTTCTTTTGCAAGCGCGATAATTGCTTGGGTATCAAGCGGCTTGATAGTTGCCAAATTCATGACAGTAACTGCGATGCCTCCTTCGGACAAACGATGCGCTGCAACAAGTGCTTCGTACAATAATGGCCCACATGCGATAATGCCAATTTTTTTTGCCGACGTAACAACATCGTCGCGATACACAATCTGTGCTTTACCGATCTCAAAAGAAGTATCAGCAGTGGTGATGACCGGAGTCTTTTCGCGAGCAAGGCGCAGATATGCGGGCTTTTTTATTTTTGCCAGCGCCAGTGTCGCTTTTTTTGCCTCGATCGCGTCACATGGATATACGACGATCATATTTGGAAGTACACGCATAAGAGCGATATCTTCGAGCGCTTGATGCGTACCTCCATCGGGCCCAACTGATACGCCTGCATGCGAACCAACAATAACGACAGGTCGATCATTGTACGCTATAGTCGTACGAATCTGCTCCCAATTTCGCCCCGGACTAAACATGGCATAACTTGAAACAAATGGAAGCTTTCCCAT
>CAYZZD010000050.1:725-4714 GCA_964482675.1 uncultured Candidatus Saccharibacteria bacterium | reverse complement strand
TACTTGCACACAAATATTTAAGTTTTTCGGAAGGCATAACAAAGGTCGACCGGCGGTTTTCACTTTTCAAGTGCTTTCAAAATCTTTAGATACAATTCGTCAACGATTTTTTCTTGCTTCTTTCCTATTGCCGAATAATTATCAAGACCTGGAGTGTCGTTAATCTCGATAATTGCATAGTGATCAGCGGGCTTAGTTATATCCTGAGTGATAATATCCACGCCACAAAGGCGAAGTCCCATATCATGCGTAATACGAATCGCAAGTTTTTTAAATGACGAATGAATACGCTGGGTTACGTCAATTGCATCACCGCCGGTTGAAAGATTCGCATTATCAAGAAGTTGAACCCGAAGACCTTTTTGTAATACCGAATCGATTGTAAGCTTGTGATACCGCAAGTTTTTTCTAATGCGTTTATCCGAGGCAGTAATCACTAAACCCCTACCCTTTCGGGAAAATTCTTTTTGCTTTCGTATAAGTAATTTTGCAACTGTCGATCGACCATCCCCAACAACAGAAAGGGGTAGCCGTTGATACGCCGATATGACTTCATTATCAAGAACCACAATTCGATAATCATTTCCTTCGCAAAATTGCTGGACCTGCATGACTCCAGTCGTTTTAAGAATATCCCGAGCGGCAGTATAAAACTCCGCTTTCGTATGTACTTTGGTTACACCACGACCCATACTTTTGTCGTTCGGTTTTACAATTACAGGAAATCCGATTGTACGCGCAAAGGCAAACCCAGTGTCGATATCTTTTTTTCGGTTAACATTGCGATTAATCGCATCATTAAAAACCGCTATCCAACGAGGCACCTGATAGCCAAACTTTTTAAGAAAAAAACTGGCATAACTTTTATCCTTGGCTATTCGAGCGGCTCCCTGGGTGTTTATATCGAAAATAATATTTTTAAAAAAAGTCTTCTTACCATTTTTAAACGTGATCTGCCCGACAAAGCTGTATTCGGGCTCGAAAAAGATCCGTGCTCCGATTTTTTTAGCAAGCTTAGGAAGTCTACGCGCAACAAAAGGCTTTCGCATATGGCGTAACCGTAGCAGATTTACGGCAAATTGACAATCAGTGTTTTTGTAGTAACGTAAAAACAAATCATAAACCATGAAACAGATATTTTTTGCGCTTATATGCGCTCTCGTGCTCTTCTCATCCTGTAAAACACATGCAACTTCGGTATTAATACCAAGTGAGCCTGCAAACCCAGTTGCCGCAGATACAAGCGGCAACTACGAACAACCTACTGCAGGAAGGCACTACTAATACCTTCCTGCAAAAATCAAAAAGCCCTCCCGTCTTACAAGGTAGGGCTTTTTACTAATGCAGTGTAGTAAAGGATGTTAGAACTGAACTCATCGAAAGTAATGTCTTACCTTGTATTTGTATCATTCATCAGTAGAGCCTGATGTCGCAACTTCCTTGAAGTTTTCATTGATTCCTGAGAAATTACCGGCAGAGATTTTTCTAATAATTCAAGAGTACTTAAAGACTCTTCTTTTGGAGGACGCTGATAAACAAAAGGGTCGTATTCTTTTTTAAGGACAATGGCCGCAATATGCCCATTATTCAACTGGCCCACATAATTGGTTTCAGCATCCTCATCTGCACTCCAGTCTTCAATACAAAAAATTGGTGCATCGATGATTAAAATAGCATTTCCTGCATACACTTGACTCTTTTGATATGTAAATGAAAGATAAGGACTCACTCCGAATGTTGATGCTCCAAGCGGATGTGCGACTTGTTTTTGATGAATCATTCTGCGTACACTAAACCCATCTGATACACCATCAAGTACAAATTTCATATCCTCTGCCAATTCTGCTTTTTCGCGATCATTGAGATAGGGCATGATAAGTTGAATATGCTCATCCAAATTCTGCTTGGTTGGATTTTGTGTCAATTTCTGAAGCGATTCATTAATGACGGCTTTCTGCTCTGGTGCAAGATCTTTATACTTCTTGAAGCGATTTATATATGGCTCTTGGTTAAAAATAGTTTCTGTATTATCTATGCCTCGGTAAATTCGAACAGTATCTTGTCCATAATTATTGCCCTGATCAAGAATAAATGCTTTGGTGTAAGTTGTATTTTCAGGGAAATCTATCTTCCTAAATTTTATCCCAGATTGCTCAAGTACATGAGAAATCCATTCATCACTCGTTTTGATTTGCTCATGATTAGCACCTTCACTGGAAGTCTGCCTGGGTTTAATGTTTTCCATAAAACAAATAATACCACATGAAAAAACACCTGTACAAATCAGGTGTTTTTCATGTGTGCAGCGTAGTAAAGGATGTTAGAACTGAGTTGGTAAAAGTGAGGTTTTACCCTATATGCCTATCCATTCTTTACATGGATAGAGAGCCCGCTTATATCAGCCTTATGGCTTTCAAAGTTGAAATCTGCACTCTTTGGAGATAAATCGTATGCTCCATGATAATTCAAGACAAGCCCTCCTTGTTTTGTAGCCCTTACTATTTCAACCATCAATCTCTTTCGATACTCCGAATCGCGCAAAACATCTTCATCTATTCCTGATATAAGAAAGTTAACAGAGTTGTCTGGTATTTTTGCCACAAATCGCAACAAGTCTTCATTGATATATTCAACCGGAAAACCGCCCTGTTTCTTTGATTCTTCAACCCATTTCTGTTCGAACTCCTTTTTATCCACCCCAACATAAGCAGCCAAAGAAATGCCTAACTCTTTTAGGTGAGCATCGGTATAACCAGGTTCACCACACCCTAAATCAATCAATGTTTCTCCACTCAACTTTTCTTTTATAAACTGAAGATCTTCTTGGCTTGTTTCGAGATTTTGAGCAAGACTACCGGAAAAATGACCCGGCGTTGTCCCGAGCATGAACTTATTTTCGGGAACCTTTTCTAAAAACTCATCAACTTCTTGCATTTTCTTTTTTAAAAATAAGTCTTCATTAAAGTTTGGACCATCATTATTGATATTCCGATTTAGTGCCTCTTCTGGAAATTTCATAAAAGAGATTATAGCATAAAGTTCGAACCTTACTTGGATTAACGAAAAACCCCCTTGTAAAACAAGAGAATTTTTCAATGTGCAGCGTAGTAAAGGATGTTAGAACTGAAATTCTCAACTCTGTGATTCTGCCTTCAGTGCCTCAACTCGATCTTTATACTTTTCAATAAACCCATTATCAAGATACGGAAGATATTCAAGCTGTCTTTGTTTCGGTAATTCCCAAAAGTTCGGGTTGATAACCCCTCGACAATTCTTTGAGCCACATCGACATGTAACGCCCCACTCATAATCGCCATTGATAGCATAATCGTAAGTAATTTCTTCTTTTGGAGCAATATCTCGTATGGCAATCACATTACGTTTATCATCAATAGTCTTTACGTAAGTATTTGGGTCACAAGAGTGGTTAATATAAACTTCTGGAGACTGCATGAATACCACTCTTCCATTTGCTAAAAAATCAAGATGCTCTTTGTGTTCTTTGGGGACAGATTCCATATCTGTAACTTCATGAGAGTCATCAATAATAAGAACCGTTTCTCCTTGATTAATATTCTAAATACAAAATACTCCCTTACCTTCTATTGGCGAATCTTTTACGGTAACTTTTTCGTTCATAAGTTTATAGTACCATAAGTAGTTCTAACAACTATCCTTAAAAAATTATTATTTGTAAGGCACGAGAATCGATTTACTTACCGGCCAATTCTGACCATTAACATTTATAATTATTATTTTTTCTGGAACACATCCTTGTCCCTGGCACCCATCAAGCCCCTCACGGCCTTGCACTATTTGACCCTTCTTAAAATAAGTATTTACCGTTCCGCTGGAAAAATCACCCCCATCATATTTTGCTTGCTTAACTGAAAAGTCTTCGAGAAATATGTAACAATTTAAAGTACAAACCGACTCCTCTGATTTTTCTCTTGCCGGCTTATTTAAATAGTAAAAACCGGCACCAAGAA
>CAYZZD010000050.1:0-715 GCA_964482675.1 uncultured Candidatus Saccharibacteria bacterium | reverse complement strand
AATAATGATAGCTATTCTTTTCATGTCTTGTGATTATAACATAGAAATTCGAACCTCTTCCTGGGTAAAGAAAAACACCCATATAAACTGGGTGTTTTTCTTTTGTGCGCCGAGTTGGATTCGAACCAACGTAGCCACACGGGCGCCTGATTTACAGTCAGGTGCGATTGACCACTCCGCCATCGACGCAATATTTCTCTTTGGTACGCCCCCTATAATACATGCTTGATTTTAATAGTCAATTATGATACTGTCCCATGGTATGTCACAGGATCATTTGGTTAAATTGGTATGCACGCAGTGCAAGCACGACAACTATCATGTGCGCAAAAAGAAGAAGGCCGAGAAGCCAGGCAAGCTTGAGCGTAAAAAATTGTGCACAAACTGCAAAGCCCATACCGTTCATAAAGAAGCAAAAGTGTAATCAAGAAAGGCCCTCTGTCGGGCTTTTCTTTTTGCGCCAAATGACGTATTATGGCGAAGCTTGGGCGCTTAGTTTAGTGGTAGAACAGCGGTCTCCAAAACCGCTAGTGAGGGTTCGATTCCTTCAGCGCCCGCAAAAAATTGCCTTATCTGTCCTGGGATACCGGGCGATACAAAAACACCCGCTTCAATGCGGGTGTTTTTGTAGATAATACACTTATTTATTTTGTGCATTCACCAAAGAACGCGTTTTTGGTCCAAAATATCCTGCCGCAGGAGTAATACTATTTCC
>CAYZZD010000049.1:0-4958 GCA_964482675.1 uncultured Candidatus Saccharibacteria bacterium | reverse complement strand
AGATTAGAAATACTTTTTTCAAGTTCTCCTATCTCTACAGCGACATCGTGCGCTACAGAACTTCAGTCGACAACTCAGAGGAAATAGCAAAACATTTTATAAAAGCTGCAGACGCACTTGATACTAATAAATTGCCGTCTACTTGGAATTCGATAACCGTAACCAATCTATCCTTCTCGTATCACGGAAGGGATCACGAAGAACTGCATCTGGATGACATCACCTTAACATTCAAAAAAGGTGAACGTATCGCAGTCATCGGCGATTCCGGTGGTGGCAAAAGCACATTCCTTAAATTAATGCGCGACTTGTACACTCCTCGAAGTATTGAATTGTCGATTGATGGAATACAAACCACGGACGGCTTTTCGACAATCAGCGATTCAATTTCGCTCATTCCACAGGACCCCGAAATATTCGCAACAACCATCCGCGAAAATATCACATTGGGCGTCGACTATACTGACGAACATATTGAAATATTTACTGACATGGCACGCTTTACCAATGTAGTACGACGACTTCCTAAAGGTCTTGAGTCATCGATTGTTGAAAAAGGAGTCAACTTATCAGGCGGCGAAAAACAACGCCTTGCCCTTTCACGCGGGTTATTGGCGTCAGTTGATAAGGACATTGTGCTTCTAGATGAACCTACCTCAAGCATTGATACCGTAAATGAAGTCGAGATCTACAGAAATATTTTCGAAGCATTTCCAAATAAAACGGTCTTTTCATCGATCCATCGCTTACACCTCCTAGAACTATTCGATACAATCTATTTCTTCCGCAATGGACGCATTATTACCCAGGGCAGTTTTGAAGAACTAAAAAATACTTCCCCTGAATTCCAAGAATTGTGGCAATAATACATGAAAGAAGAGATTTCATCCAAATCAGTCACCGAGTAACACTAAGTTGACTCTGCACTACGCTTGTGGTTAAGTGAACCCAAAACCAAGCTACATGAAAAACATAATAACACTGATCCTGTTTACCCAAGGGGTATACGGACAAAACTCAAACGGGTTAATGCTCAACTACATCCAACAATTACCGCAGTCGACTCTGCTACAACGGCCGATTACAGTAAAGGATATCGAAACCATGCCCGTCAGAATATTGGCATCAACCACAGATGATAGTTCAACCCTGATCATCCCAAACAAAATTTCCACGATTGCCGCAGTGGTGACCCCCGCAGCAAAACACTTACTCGTGGAACCGTTCAACTTACCTGCTTACGGATTTTATAATCTACCAGCGGTACACAATGGAACAGACACGGTGTTTATTGCACCAGCGTACACACTGCAAAGCAAAAAACCGCGCACTCTGTACGACAAATGGCAAGTGTCGGTTAAAAGCAAAGTAGGGTTGGCCTATTTTCGCACACCCTACGCAACTTTCCCCCGCGGACCTGCAGCAGTACCGACTTATAAGATGGATACTGCTTCTATCGACTCAATAAGGGTTACGATACAAGGGATCGTAATTAATTTAGATTCTGCCGACCTTTCAGTTATAACCGCATCAGGAATTATGAAGACTCTACCCCCTGCGGTTGCTCATGCATTGTGGATTCTCACTCCCACAACTAAATCACCGCAATCATTTGCAGGATTCTCGATGCTTTCACTGGGAGATGCCGAAAAACTTTCCAGTTGGATGCGCCAAGGATTGCTTGGAGCCCCGGTAGCCGCAGAGAATGATCGCTCTGTCTTACTAGGAATCGTATATGATACGTATCTTGCCGCAGGCAAGATATACGCAATAATTTCACCCATACCCCACAATGAAATTGTGGGCAACTAATAATGAAAAAGCCCCGCGATTCGCGGGGCTTTTTATACTATAAATAATTAAACGAATGTTAGAGCAATACCCGTTTTTGTACCGCGGCCAGTTCGACCAATGCGATGTACATAATCATCATGAGTCTGGGGAATCGTATAGTTAATAACGTGTGTAACGTCATTGACGTCGATACCACGGGCAGCCACATCAGTTGCAATCAAGACCGAAACAGTTCCCTCGCGGAAATCACGTAATGTACGTTCACGCTGTCGTTGAACCTTATCGCCATGGATTGCTGCAACCGAAAATCCTTCATGTTGAAGTTCTTTGGCAAGCCGATCGACAGCATGCTTCATATCAACGAAGATAATAGTGCGTTTTACTTCAGGCGCACGCAGAATCTGACACAGCTTTTCAAATTTCTCTTCCTTGCTGTGGGTCTTTACAATATTTTGAGCCACATTCCGCGTACTGTTGCCGACACCTAAATCAACCGTTGTTGGATTTTTCAAGAATGTATGTACCAACGTTTTGATTTTTGGCGGCATCGTTGCGCTGAAAAAGAGCGACTGACGATCTGCAGGAAGTTGCTTGAGGATTTCAGTAATATCATTAATGAATCCCATGTCCAACATGCGGTCTACTTCATCAAGAACAACAGCTGAAAACTGACCAAGGTTAAGCGCTTTTCGTTTTGCTAAATCCATCAATCGCCCTGGAGTGGCAATAATAAATTGATTGGTGCGGCGTACATCGCCAACATTACGATACATCGGCGTACCCCCAACACACACAGTCGAGAATAAATGCATACCGTGTGAAAGTTCACGCATTTCTTTATTGATCTGCTGAGCAAGTTCACGCGTCGGTGCCAAAATAAGCACTTTCTGCTGACGATCCTTGTAAACTTTTTCAATAAGGGGGATCAAAAATGCCGCTGTTTTTCCTGAACCGGTCTGAGCTAATCCGATGACATCCTTCCCTTCAAGTGCATGCAGGATAACTTGATCCTGAATAGCTGTTGGGCGTTCGAAACCACGCGCCGTGATATGGCGCTGCAATTCGGGCGAGAGATTAAAATCCGCAAAGGTGTTTTTGCTTACATATGACTGTGACGGTATTTTCACAGAAGGATCTGGGGTGTAAATAAAACGGGCATGATCGATGAATTCACCGCGTCCACGTTTATTCCCTGTAGGACGTCCGCCGCCAAAACGACTAAAGCGATTTCCACCGCCATGCGAAGAAGAACCTCCGCGCGAAAAGCGACTCGGCTGATTACGATTAAAGCGCGACCTTTGCTGGCCACCTTGATATGCGCCACGAGGTGCACGATGTGAAGGCCGAGATGGGCCTCCGGTAGTGATAGTTCTCATAAATATATATACGACAGGCTTAAAAAGCCTTATTTAATAAAGACAAATGCCGTATAGATACTTTTCACAAAGAATACTTAAAGACCTATAAAACAAATGTGATCTTACTATAGCACATCTATTTAAAAAGTAAAGTTTTTGACAATATACGCAATATCTATTCAGCTTAAAAATCAAACTTCAGGGTTTGCTATACTAGATGCAAGGCGATTCGTCATCGCCCTTACTAATAGAACACCCAGTACCTCGTATGAAAAAATTTGTTATTCCCCTATTAGCTACTTTCGCATTAGTAATTGCCCCTATGGCATTTACTCATGCCCTTGACCTTTCAGTTGATGCTCATACTTCAGTAACCAGTGATAACGATATGATGCGCACTAATACAAAAGCCGGCATGCGATCTGATGCTGATTTTGATATGCGTGGCAAGTTTCAAGATCGCCGAGACGATATGATGAAGGAACGCGAAGAACGTCATGATGGCAAAGAAGACCGTATGCGCGAGGGTCGCGGAATGATGTTGGATATCCGCGAAGATCGCGGCATGCGTTTTACCGAACGTCTTTCGGCGCACATTGACCGCCTAGGCCAAATTGCTAAGAAAATCACCGTCCGTGCAGAGACTGAAAACAATATAACCGCAAAAGCCGAAGCAGCGGCCGCGACAAGTGATCTTGCAAAAGCACAAGCTTCGATCGACAAAGCAGAAGCTGCGATTGAATCCGCATACACGTCACTTAAGGCAGCAATCGAATCCAATACCAAACCAAAAGATGCTGGAGCACCTGAATTGCGCGCTGATATTAAAGTAGAACTGAAAGCAGCACTTGATTCGATTAAATCTGCCCACATGCATCTTAAAACCGCAGTCGAAGCATTTAAAAAATCAGATGCGGATCGCTCGGCATCTCAGACTCAATAATCTTAACTTATCTATCATATGAAAAATATATTTTCAAAACGAACTGCCGGCAATTCGGCGGTGGGCATGATTATATTTTTAGTCGTTATTATTGTTTTAGCAATTGCCATTATCATGCTAGTCAATAAAAACCGTGACTTGAAAAATGCTAATCAGGGCCAAGAAAATCTTCCTACCATATCTCAGGACTCAAGCACTACAACCCTTGAAGCCGAATTAAGCAGTACTGACACTTCTAGTTTGGATTCGGATTATAACGCCCTATAGTCCTGTTTGTTAACCAAAAAAGCCCTGCAAATGCAGGGTTTTTTTGTAATCCCCAGCCTACAGCTTGCTTGTGAACGTATGTTCACCTATACTATCCGTAAGCAGTATTTGGTATCACATCAATTATTAGGATTAACAGAAATACTCTATGGATGATAAAAAGAAAAAGGTTATCGGTTTTTA
This sequence comes from uncultured Candidatus Saccharibacteria bacterium, assembly GCA_964482675.1. Lineage (GTDB taxonomy): Bacteria > Patescibacteriota > Minisyncoccia > Phycocordibacterales > UBA1006 > CAYXKF01. The sequence goes on along the minus strand of CAYZZD010000049.1, from coordinate 413 downwards.
CACCCGCCAAAAGCGCATGCCTTCCTACCGTGAATTAGCGCAGTTGTGCGGCTTTGCATCAACTCAAGCAGCGGCACGTATCGCAAGCAAATGGATAGACGAGGAGTTTATCGACAAAGACACCACTGGACGCTTAATTAAAGGGCCCTCGTTTTCACGATTGCGGGTCTTGGGTATCGTAGAGGCAGGGTTTCCTACTCCAGCAGAAGAAGATCATTCGGATACTATTTCTCTTGATGAATTCTTGATCGATCATAAAGACGCAAGCTACATGCTGAAAGTAAAAGGCGACTCGATGATCGAGGCCGGAATTCAAGAGGGTGACTACGTTATCGCCGAACGTGGCGTCGAACCAAAAGTCGGACAAATTGTTATCGCCGAGGTGGACGGCGGCTGGACCATGAAATACTTAC
>CAYZZD010000048.1:0-5058 GCA_964482675.1 uncultured Candidatus Saccharibacteria bacterium | reverse complement strand
AGTATCTATGGCTCAGCTTCATATATACGCGATACACTACGAGGTACGACTCAGCCCAACCGAGTTTCATGGTCGATGTGGGCGCTTGCGCCGTTAATTGGTACTGCCGCCGCACTATCAGCAGGCGCTGACCCGTGGACCACCGCGCGCATTTTCTTAGCGGGCCTTATTCCACTTATTGTCTTCATTGCTTCTTTTGTTAATAAACAAAGTTACTGGAAGCTTACGGGTTTCGACATACTGTGCGGCGTATGTTCGCTGGGTGCAGTAGTCGTGTGGATTTTTGTGCATCAGCCGATATGTGCGATTTTACTTGCGGCAATTGGTGATGGGTTTGCTGCATTGCCGACGATCCGCAAGGCGTGGCGGCATCCCGAAACTGAAAGTGGAGTCATATTTATCATGAGCTTACTTTCAGTAGCTTTGGTATTACCATCGATCACGGTTTTTAATATTCAAAATACCGCATTCCAGATATATCTCGTGACGGTCAATAGTATTCTTATCTTTGCGATCTACCGCAAACGGATTTTTTGTAAATAATTTTTCAAAAGCCAAGACGTTCGGATATTTTGTATCCTAATGGTTCAGTAATCTGACGTTCTTCGACGTGCTGTAATAAAAATTCACGCAGTTCGAATGGATTCATGTCTGCGGGTAATAGTGTTTTAACGAAGGGGTGGTATAGGCTTTTAGTTGCCAACAATAAGTGGTATACCAGCACTGTTCCATCTTCTTGCACGCTTCCCAAGGGAACCAGTGTAGGTTTTTTATTCAATCGTACTTCTTCGGTGATCCAAAATCCGACAATATCAGCATAGGGGTAAAAATTATTGGCCGACTTTATACCATCTGAACTGACTTGAACAGTAAAAAGCTTAGGCTTGCGGACGCTGTAAGCAAATAGGAGTCCTGCGCCCAGCAGGATAATAACGATAAAAAGAAAATTATGAGTGAACACAGATAGGATAATTCCTGCAAGGGCGATTGCTCCGATGATCCAGTACCAGTCGTTGGTACGGACGCTTTCCTCGTATTCGGGAACGTCCCACGAGGCGATAATAGTGTTTTCGTGTGCCATGCGCATAAGTATACCAGAGAGGCAGGGGATGAGCTAGGTATGGTGGTGTAAAAGTGCCTTAAAGCAAGGGTTTTTAAGCGGTTCTGTTATTAACAGACAATACACAGCATCTATTGACAATCTGGTTATATGGGTGATATAATGATACATAAGTCGTATTGCGTCAACTTTTGACGATTTCGACGGTTTGTACATTTTACAATTAAACGCACCATAAATTTTCAGACACACAACTAAAACCCATCAGATGAAACAATTTTTACTCATGGTTGTTGCCGCTCTAGGAGTGGTAATGGCAGACGGGCAAATTGTCCGTCATGGAAAAGATTTTAAATTCGACCACGCTGCACCTTACTGGATTTATTCAGTTACAGGTCAGGTGATTGGAAGTGGCGTAGCGCAAGAACTTGCGTTACCACAACTGCCCATGGGGATTTATATCCTTAAATGGGAAAATCAGAATTTAAAATTATTTTCCAACGGTACAACTATTGGTACCGATAACGTTTCAAAGAACGTTTACGTGGCACCGATAGGATTGCCGCTTACATCGGGAGATACTCCTCCGGTAACACCGACCACTGATAGTATGGTGAGTGCCCCGCCAGTAGGGATTGATCAATTAGATAGCATGGACATCTCCTTCATTGCGGACGGCCATCGCTCTCTGCCATATTTCACCTACTGCGACTCTATTGATTTAAATCGTAGAGATTTGCCACCACTGCAAGATTTGATTGATTATTTCTTTTCAAAGGCTGACAGTCTGCAATATGACTGGCAGAAATACGAATTAGCCGCTGCTTTGGTATATCGCATTTGCGATTTCAAAGGCAGCACGCCTAGTGCCGCCATAGATGGTGCCACCTGGGCGGCTATGAGTTTTGAAGAGAAGTATGAGTTCTGTAGGTTGGACTCTGGTAATTTACTTTGCTGGTACAGGGCAAAGATGCTCGAGCAGTTTCTGCACGAGTATTTCAACGCAACAGATATGGTAATTGTTAGTTACACTAATATCCATACCTTTTTAATTGCAAATACATCAGCAGGCCCATGGTTGTTAGATGGCTATTTTGCAAACAACTTTGTTTACGAAGCGGATGCTGTGTATGCTACGCAGTACCTGCCGGCAACACAGAGAACCAAATACTACCCGAACTTCTTAGCCCTGCTCAGGACTCAGAAGGACCACTCTGAGCTAATAAAATCACGCAACATTCCGCGCATTTTCGGAAGCGCGGATAACTTAAAAGATGCAATTCCAGTACTACAGTATCCGTGCCCTGTTGTAAAACAGTATCTGGATACGATTACTCCGGCAGCTAATCCATTTTGCGACACCTGCTTCGGCTATAACATAGCCGAGTGGATGCCAAGTCATTTTTTCCTTACAGATTTGAGCTCTCAGCTCAATCTGAAGGAATTAGATCAAACAAACTACTTTGAATTTGCTGCTAACCCAGCAAATTTACCCTACGGGTATACCGGGTCAAACCTGTATACCTACACAACAAACGGGGTCGACCTGACTCCATCTGTGTACGCCACCTCACAGTGGCCAACTACCACAATAAATGAAATAAAGACAATACTAGGGATACCCTAACTAGTATTGAAAAACTTCCAGGGTTAAACAGAGGCCTCTCGCGTAACAGTGGGGGGTCTTTTTCTTTTGTTTTATTGTGATTCCTGATATACTGAATTTCAGCATGGATATTTTTCGTAATCGCGTTGCATTTTTTTTCGCTTTAGCAGCGATGCTTGGTTTTACGCCGGCAGTTTTTGCTGCAGGTCCCTTTGCGCCAAATGAAACGGTTGATCCTGATTGTATTCCCAGCGACATCACGTGTATTGTCGATCCAGGGTGGAATGTAGATATTGCAAGTGGGTATGTATACACTGGAACAAGCCCCGAAAACTATTTAGTCGGTATTGGAACGGCAACGCCCGGCGCACAACTTGATGTAGTGGGTGATATTGCAGGCGCTGTAACTGATACCGTGGTTTCCAATGATGGTACTCACAATGCTTTTGATTTCTCAACTAATCTTTCCTCAGCAACGGGGGATATTGATCAAACAAATTACCGAGGCATAAGCAGTAGTTTGACGTGGAGTGGGTCGGATTCATACGATGGTGTTTCGATTGATCCCCAAAGTCTTGTGTCAATGTATGGAAGTGCTGTAAATTCAGGCACTGGTATTGTTGATTCGATGACGGCCGTTGTAGGACGGACAATTAATAGCAGTACGGGTGCAATCAACGATGCAAGTGCGGGCTTATTTCAGATGATTAATATTGGTAATGGTGATGTCAGCGTAGGCGAAGGATTTGAAAGCGCGGTCAATAATTTGGGAAATGGAAGTATTACTGATGCCAAAGCAGCTCGTTCAACAATTACCAACAGCGGTCCAGGTTTGATTGGTACGGCTCATGGAACGGCTTCGTCAGTCGTAAACTCAAGCAGCGGCATGATTACCGAGGGTACTGGGGTTACCACTGAAGTTCGCAATAGTGGCGCAGGCAGTATCGCGACAGCATATTCGATGGATAATAAGATCAAGGCGCTTGCCGGTAGTATCAGCAAGGCGGTTGGATTACGCTTTGATATTTATTCTGCAAATACGGGAAATATCGGCGATGCCATTGGTATCGACTTCGTGGCAGCCAATCAGATTACTGATGGGTTACAGCCCTCAATTGAAGGTTCAGGGGATGCATACGGCATTCGCATAGATGCAACAACTGGAACCCCGGGTGTTTCTGCTGGTGTTGATGCTTACGGTTTGTATATTGGGGCCGACTCAGTCAGTGGAGGCGTAAACAGTTTCGGGATATTTGTCGATGATGGTGGAGTGATGCAGAACTTTTTAGGAAGCGGTGTTCGTATTGGAACGAATGATAATGATCATCTCATTGATGATGATTCTAACGGCGGAGCTTCTGCTACGCTGTTTATTGGTAACGAAACAATTGACACTTCGGTTTCTGATCGTCGCCTAAAAACAAATATTGAAAATGCACAGGGATCAGCACTTTCGTTTCTTGATGATTTTCGCGTGGTTCAATTTGATTGGCTTCCAGAAAACGAACGAAGTCAGTACGGTACGGTGCCATTTGGTCTGATTGCTCAGGAGGTAGAGGAGACCGCGCCGGGGTTTGTGAAAAAACCTGATGATCCAAGTAGTTATATGTCAGTGCGATTCGCCGATCTGGTTCCATCGCTTATCAAGGCGATTCAGGAATTGCAGCAGCAGATCTCAAGCCTGACGACTGATGCGATCGGCAATATTCAAGACCTTATAGTGCAGACCATCAGTGGTCACCATGCACAATTTGATGAATTGTGTGTTGGTAGTACCTGTGTTGACGAAGCAACATTCGCTCAGGTTGTTGCACAGATTCAAGGAAGTGAGGGTCAGTCATCTGAGGATGAAAATGCTGATAATCAGGTGGTCGCGGAAGACACCTTGGATGAGGGGGATGCGCCGACGGATGAAACGGTTATAGAGGACGCCCCTATCGAACCGCAGGATGCACCTACTGAACCAGCACCAGAACAACCTGTATCCGAAGAGTCTCCGATTGATGCTCCTACTGAAGAAGCTCCTGCTGCATAAAAGAAACGCCTAACTAAAAATAACCCCGACGGGGTTATTTTTGATTGCGATCCAGATAGCGTTGTAATATTGCCGCTGCTGCGCGGGCGTCGATATTTTTTGGAACTACTCTTCCTCGCGTGTTTGCTTGGCGACGTCCCGTAAGCCCCCCAAATGCTGTTTCAAGTGACGCATTATGGGATGTCATCCGTTCGTCCTCGAAAAAAATAGGTAACGTGCTGAATTCGCCCAATCGTTATACAAATTCGTTTATTCGTCTTTGTATGCTGTTGGTTGTGCCTACTTCGGACGGCAAATGCCCAATAACACTAGCCTAGATTTCTTATTTTACGGACAGCGTAAGTATCGCGTGCAAGT